>NZ_AP025467.1 GCF_024347355.1 Vibrio chagasii | reverse complement strand
CATCTTGGTTCTTGCTTTCTGCCATGCTGCAAAACGAAAGGAAAGAAAGTGTAATGGCCAGTGAGATTTTTGAGTTTTTCATTGTTCTTCCTTAAATACTGCAGTTATTTTGAGATAAGTCAGTTAGACGCCCTACAAATTGATACTCACTTGAGTACTGCCAAACTCCATCAAAAGTAAAACTTCCATACTCAGAGTTCCCGATAAAAAATGATGTTTTACTGCCATCAAACGATATGGCCACTTCAGGTAGAGTCATCAGAGAATTATTCATAGCAGCCAAAGCATTGATACTTTCAACTTTCTGATTTGCATACTCGTTAATCTGAGATTCGAGCAAAATAACTTTTGCATCTAAAACATCTTCATCAGCTCCATTCGATACTTCAACTAGTGCTGAGTCGATTTCAGAAAGACTCAGATTAAATCGTACTGAGTCAAATGTTGGGTTAAGCTCAGAAGCAGATACGCCTAGTAGGTCTAGAACTTTTAGATAAGCATCACTGATTGCATTCAATTCGGTTAAGTCCATAACTCCAAGAGGGTTATTAACGTAGATACCTACCTTCTCTATTGTTTTATCAAGGCTAGTATTTTTTAATTCGAGGTTGAATGTAGCTTCTGCAGAGTCATCGCCACTAATCGCTCTTATCGTAGCGATCACAGTCCTACTGCTTTTGTTGATAGAATCACCGTTAATGGTAAGTTTGCCATCGTCCACACTCCAACTAAGACCTGGTTCAACGCTCGACAGCTCAACCATTTTATTACTTTGGTCCTCAACTAGTAGCTCGTATGAAACATCACTTTTGTTTGTACTAATGCGAATCGTACCCTCGCTCTCTTCAGAAACTTGGGTGCTCAAATCATTTAAAGTTAGCTTCAAACTTTGTGAGCTAGCATCTCCTGTCCCCGTTGAACTGCCACCGCCGCCACCACCACAACCATTGAGAATTGATGCAAGTGCTATAACCGTCAATAGTTTCTTCATATCCATCTCCATTTGAATTTATTAAGCAAAGGCGTATATTTATTTGAAATGACTCACATATATAGGCCAATTTAACTACAAACATGTCAATGCCAGTTAGGCATTACCTGTGAATTTTATTTGAAGTCTTGCAACTTCTCTTTGAGGACCTTGAGTTTCTTCTCTGAAACTTCATACTCAATAGCGAAGTTGAGCTTTTCTTCTACAGAAAAATATTTAAGTGTTTCAAGTAAAAAAGCCAAGTTAGGCATAACGAAATTCCGTTCTTTCGCGTGGTCGAAAACACTGTTTCGAATTCCTAAAAATGAGTAAAAACCCATTTTTGACATGCCCAAAGCCTTCATTTCTTCAAGCATATTATTCAAATGCTTGAATTCAAAGAGATCCTTTTCATTTTCAATTGGATCATCACACAAACGTTTTTGTACCAAGTAGTGTTGCAATTCGGTTGGTAACTTCAAAAAAAAGGTCACGATTCTAACATCAAGGTCTTTCGTTCCTTTGGTTGGGTTGGTACGCATATTCTGAACTACAATGTGATTTAGTCCCAATACCGCGCCATATCCTCGCGTACTTCGGCGATGCTCCGGAACCGGAAGTTTTTCTAAAATTTCGAAAAAATCTGAGTTTTGCATTTTATTTATATGTTAGGTTAACCCTTAACATACCTACTTCTTAATACGATTCAAAAGTTCATCTCTAAGTTCTTCATTATTTTCAATATATTGAACTGATGCCGCCATACCTTGCCCAAGTTTCATCTCTTTGTAAACATACCAAGTACCACGTTTGTCGATAATTTTGGATTCTACGGCTAGGTCGAGTAATTCTTTACCATAGTCATACCCTTTATTGAAAATAATGCTTGTTTCAGCATGCTTGAAAGGGGCAGCAACTTTGTTTTTCACTACCTTGATTCTGGTTTGATTGCCAACCACTAAGTCCTTTTCTTTTACCTGGCCCGTTCTCCTGATATCAAGCCTTACAGATGCGTAAAATTTAAGAGCATTGCCACCAGTTGTAACTTCAGGGTTCCCAATACCACCGATTTTATGTCTGATTTGATTGACGAAAACGAGCATGCTATTTGATTTCTTAATAACGCCGGTAAGTTTTCTACAAGCTTGGCTCATCAAACGGGAGTGCAAGCCGACAAAGTTTTGTCCCATCTCCCCTTCCAACTCTGCTTTGGGTACCAATGCAGCTACACTATCGACTACGACTATATCTATCGCTCCAGATGAAACTAAACACTCAGCAATTTCTAGCGCTTGCTCTCCCGTATCAGGCTGCGATACGTATAAGTCATTTATATTTACGCCCAGCTTAGAAGCATATGTAGGGTCTAATGCATGTTCAGCATCTATAAAAGCACAGGTTTTGCCTTTCTTCTGTGCTTGAGCAATTAGCTCCAAAGTAACCGTAGTTTTCCCCGAACTTTCAGGGCCGAAAACTTCGACTATTTTAGATAGTGGTAAACCGCCAACACCTAATGCGCGATCAAGCTTAATTGAACCTGTTGAGATAACATCAACATCTAACTTTGTATCGCCCCCAAGGCTTAACACGGAACCTTTACCAAACTGTTTCTCCAACTGGGCCAATGCGCCAGCCAAAGCAACAGACTTATTTGATTCTAGATTGGTACTTTTATTTTGAAGTGCATTCATATCAACCTCCGCTTCATTAATTAATATATTAATTTAGAAGAGAGTATAAATCAAGATTTTTTACCATAAGTTAGCATTGTCTTTTTTGTTCACGAGGACTGGAGTATTAGAAATACGATATCAGGCTGATCATAGAGCTATGTAACTCAGCGGAGACAATTTGAAGGGATTGATATTTGGTGTTAGGTACAAGTGGCTACTATTTAAGCCAACTAGAAAATGAATCGGAATCTAACCACGATGAAATATGCTCAACTTGGCTTTCATTGTTTTCAGTAAAGCTTTCCTGTTCATTTGCATTCGCACTTGAAAACGATAGGTCAGGTAGGTAGTTAGAACCAATGGTAAATGAAGACACAACAAACCAACAAAAGATTAGCCTACGCTTTATTGAATATTTATTTTTCATTACCTGTGGCTCCCGTATTCTTCGAGGTTTGTGTCGCTATCTATAAGCTTCTTTGTATCGATACAGCCTTAAACTATCAATGTATGGGCTGTCTTCAAACTTGCTTCGACTTTTCGAGGTTCCATTATTTTTAGACGTTAACGATATCTTCTCAAGTTTGATTTGCTTTACTTGTTCTGCGCTGTCCACTACCACAAAAATTGGTAATGATGCGATGTGCGAACTAGGTGATAGATTGTTATATGTCAGACTGACCTTAGTGGCGTCTGCACTTTTGTTTCGCTGTACAATTAATTCAGAATTTCCGATATTCTGGATGAGTTTTTCGCAAACTAAACGACCATCAGGATTATCAGACATCATTCGTCCAACAAAATCTAACGCTTCTTGCTTTGTGAATTTTTTCTGACCTCCCCATCCACCAGACTCCGTATACCAACGAATCTTTTTTGGTATATTTTGAACAACAACAATTTTTCTTTCGCACTGTTTGAAATGAACTCTACCTATATCTTCTTCAGCAAAGACTCCCCTTAACTTCGAAAGAGCACCTTCGTTACTTTTAAAGCCTGAGTTAGCTTTAAAATCTTTGACTACATCTAAAAATGTATCTTTTTCTTTATTGACGGCTTCAATGAAATCAACAACAGATTTAGGGACAAACACTACGCCAGGTAACTGAATGAGCTCTCGACCAACCTGTAAGTCGGTATAGCATAGCGCGGAAACAGCTTTCGATACTGCTTTGATGGGTTTGATATCAGTATCATAAAGAAGGTCGACATCAAAATGAGCCGATTCGACCTTTTTTGTCAGCCGAACAATGCTTTCATTTAGTAGGTGATAATGTCGTAAGACTGGCAAATTTTGTAATGACTTGGACACTGTTCTTCCCTCTCCATTATTGCTTCTTTACCTGTTTTTGTTGGGGTAGAATTTGAGTTGGCATAGGAAATTACTTCATCAAGAAACCCATTTTGGTTAAACACAAACTCTACATATTCTTCGTACCTTGCCGATCCGATCTTATTTTCCCAATATCTATAAGTTACAACTTTCCCCCAAGGAAAGCTTTGAACTATTTGTGGTTGCCCAAAAAGGTCAAACACTTCAGAAGCGGTTGATAGACCAGGATCCACTAATAATTCTGGACGACCAGGCAATCGCGTTCCACCAGCTCCATACTCATTAGTGAAGGTTATATTTGTATTTCGAGAACCAACCTTGGGGTCACTTGGGGACACACAGCCAGATAACAATGAGACAGATATTATTGATAGCCCAAGTAATTTAATCTTCATTCTTAGTTATTACCTTTAATGTTTGCTTATGGAAACCAACATGAGGAATTACTGGCATTAACGAGGATTTTAAGTACTGTCTAACTAACTGTTTTATTGAGAAACCGATCTTACCAAGTCCTTCGCTTTCAGAATTTTCAAGTTCCATATACGTCATGTAAACTTGAACAGCGAAGGCGATGACACAACCAGCAACGGCTAAATACAATAACGTTCCAGATAGCCCACTAATGGCTATAAGGTTCCAGCCAATCACAGTTAGAATCCCCATGAACGGTATTGCGATAATTACAGTAATCATCACAACCTCCTGCGGTATTGTTTTGTAATAAATAACAGCATATATTTACCTCATTCCAAAATCAATGTCATATTCGACATTATTTATACTGACTTCTCGAGTCTGCTCATTTGAGCTCTTCTTAGCTTTTTGACCTAGTGCATCCAAAATCTTTTGCTCCACTTCTGAAGTTGCAGGCTTGATTGATGTATCTATCTTACCTAATTCTTTTTTTACCTCTGCAGGCGTACTTACATTTGTAGACTCATGTTCAACTTTTTGCTCAGTAATAGATTCCGTAATAGTTCTAACTGCCGCTAAACAATCTTCAACTGAAGCTTGTTTAGGGATAATTAACTGACTTCCGACCAAAGAGAAATCTTCAACTGAATCAAATTTAATATCCAAGTATCTCTCTTCAGATCCGACACCATACTTATGAATGAAGTCCTTCTTTGCTGCCAGTAGAACTTCAGAGCTATGCGATAATCCTGACGATTGATTCTCTTTGAAGTTACGAAAATAATCAGATGACCTACTTTGGTGGGTAAATTCACCAGCAGTTCGTATAATCACTCCATTCTCAACCTTTCCATTGATGATTGAGTTGTACTGACCTGCCTTCCTAATTGCATTTTTAACAACTCTATCAAACTGGTTATCTTTACCCTTTATTAAAAACCTATCCATTATTGAGCTTTGAAACGTCTTGATCTTCTCTTTTATAGACTCGGTCACTACAGGGTCAATCGATTCATATATCTCTTCACCTCTGATTGCCAACCACTCTTCAGCCAATGCTCTTTTATCAGTAGTTTTGTTCGGGTTTAAGTGGCTGTATACCCCTTGTAACTCAGCCTTTTCACTTTCAGGAATCGTCTTCCATACTTTTTCCATCAGCTCGGCATATTCTGCGATATTCATCATCTTTCTGAGTCCAAGATGCACAGATTCATGCGCCACAACTTCCCTAAGCGTACGTTCGTTTTGATTTAACTCGTGGGATAAAACAATATGCATTGAATTATCAAATGCGACTCCAGCTAGTCGATCGACTTTTTGAGCTAGCTTCTCATTTAAATGCTGCAGGGTTCTTGGTGTGTTATGAGCGGTGATATTTAGGTAAGGATTGCTTGCGACTATTTCATCCAAAATTCTTGTGGCTTGTTCGATAGTTAAATGTTCATTTTCAATGCTTCGCTCCCCGACACTCTCCCTTTGACTCTTTGGAACTTGCTGAGTAACTTCAGCATTATTTGAAACAAAGTTATGAACAGCTTGCGCTTTACCGTCTACTTCATTGCGGTCATAAATAAGCGTTTGCCCCTTAAAGCCCCGCTCATTCAGTTTTTCAACCGCAAGCATTTGATCAACCTTTTCGAGTTCGGAGTCAGCTTCAGGTAATATAATGGCCTTAACATCTCTCAAACTTAATCTTTGTGTTCCATCATTATCGGGGGGCGTTATCGGTGAACTAGAAACAAGTTCTGCTAAGCTTATCAATCTTTCTTCTAACTGGGCTTTCCCTTGGCCAAGTTGCATTGGTGTGCCACTTCTGAGGTACCCATTCAGGTTCCTGAATACAATTTGATTAGATTCCTCGATATCAACACCCTGCTCCTCTGCTAGTTCAATAGATAGGTTGGTAAAGTCATTGATAATCTGGCTATAGGTTTCAGAGGCATATTTAGATGTGCTGACAGTGTCTGAAGTAACATACTCGGTTATCTTCTCAATGTCTCTGTTTGACGCGGTAACAAGAGATGCAGCTAATTCGGATATTGGTAAGTTGGAAGCACTTGCGTAAAACAATTCAGATTCCAGACCACCTTTTTCATCATACAGCGTCTTTTCTCCGGCGTTCTCAAGATATGGTTTAAGCTCTAAAGCGCTAATTCGATTTAGTAACCACTTATCGAAGTTATGTTCTTCTCCTTGCCTATCCATAAGCAATTCAAGCTGCAAATCCAAGGCATCTCTATCCGGAATGTACTCATACTTATATGCATCTTCAATCAAGCCTAGATGATACTCCAAGCCCATAAGTTCATTTTGAGGATTAAGTTGCTTATAGAGCTTTACGGCCATCTCTTCAATATACTCAGAGTCATCGAAACCTACTCCACCAGCCGCTTCCATATCTAAGTTAATTTGAAGCTCTACAGCAGTTTCTAATTGAGTATTAATGGAATCTTTATTTGTCTCATAGAAATCGCTGAATTTAGCGTTGAGACCCTCACGCTTCATTGCTGCTTTATAGGCCATGTAGGAATCAGTGAGTCGAGTCAGTGCTTCATTGTTTTTGAACTTGGCACCTTCATGAATCCTCTGTGGTATTTCAATAACACGGCCCTGGCTATACTGATACGCAAGTTTTAGTTCAACACTTTGCTTCAATGTAAATAGAGACTCGATGCCTTTCTGCCGAATTACTTCAGCAATCGTATTCGTTGAGCCATTCGTTTTGGCGATAGCAACCAGAAGGTAATCTACATTTTCAAGTTGGCTGGCACTAAGCTCATATTTGGGTATCAGTGGATTTTTAAGTAATGAGCTTTGTTTCCAAGATTCACTTTCCGCAACCTTTTTGGAATAGTCAACAATCAAGCTAATACCATCGTTGTTGTTTATAAAATCTTGAAATGAATTAGAGTCCAGCGAATAGCGCTCAGGGGCAACAGCAAGCTTCTGAACGTCATGCAAATCACCATCGAATTTAACTGTTGAAATCAGTGTATTTTCGAAGCCATTGGGGTTTGCCTCAATCCAAGACTGCTCTTTAAGAAAGTGTAAAGAATAGTACTTAGCAGCATGGCGTTGCGGGATTAGTTTTAAGTTATCTACTGTTTTGTTTTCTATTGGGGTATCGGTAACAAGGAGATCTCCGGTAATCGCTCCATTCAGAAAGTTACCCTGATCTACGAGGGTTTGAATCACTCTATTTTTGTCCAAAGTTATAGTGTAGTTGTAGTCCATAACATTCCTATTGATATTAAATTGACAAAGACATATATAAATCACACAAAAAACTTGTAAGTGTTAACTTATGGTAATAATATGCTCTATATAACGTTCAAACATAAAGGGCCAAAATGAAGATTGAAAGTTGGAACTCATTACAAAGTTGGGTCGCGAGTGTTGGTCCAAATGAATCAGCTCTTACTCAAGAGTACATTACTGGCTTGAAGTCAAAAGACTTGGATCACTGGCGTAAAAGAGTAGCAAAATTTAGCCCAACTTGTGTCTATTCTGGTCTAATTTTGTCGATTGAGCCAGAAAAGCGCGGTGGTTTAATCCTCAAAGTTGTAACTCCCGAGGTTGGCCAACTTTCCTTATTAATTTCCAAAGACAAAGTTGAAGAGATCCGAAAAGCAACTCAATTGGTACAGGCAGGAAAAAGTATAGTAGCTAGTTTTAAAGCCTACCTTCACTTTGAGTACGGATTTATTGGATTAGTCACAATGTGTAACGAAGCGGCACTATCGACAATGAACATGGTCACCGTGAATCCAAAGGTCATGCCTAGAACAGCCACTGTTCAATGCAAAAAAGGTGAGCAGAAAGAAAGTAAATGGACAGCTGAAAAGGACAAGCAGCTTTTCGATATGTTGGAGCGTGACATCGGAATACGCACCATCGCAGTGGAATTGGACGCGAAACCGCGTGAAATTACCTCGCACATGCTAAGGCTAGACATCATCAACCCTGAGCAATACACACAAATCAATGATCAACTTAAAGCGCTAGGCTTTTGATCACTCATTGTCGCTGGCATTGGTTACCATGTACGTTCCTCTAGCCAGCGAGCCCCAAGCAAGAAAATCATGTAAACGAATGGTGCAACAACAAATACTTCATCCCAGCTAGTTGTTTTCTCAGTAATACCAATGCCAATTTCATACAAACCAAAGAAAGAAACGATGACCATAAAATAACGGATACCATCGTCTACAACATCGTCAAATTGGTTCGAGTAAAAATACTCGTGTTCAGTGCCCCACATACATACCTCATAAAACAGACGGCCTAGAAACTAACAGGATAGTCCCATTCAGATAATTTTGAAGTTCAAAATGTACAATTATCGATCAGTAGCAATATATACTACTTTACCAAACAAAATACAATAGAAACACGATTTAACCCCAAAAGTTTAATTAATTACACCTCTAAATCATTAATTACTTAAAACAGTCATTGACAGCCTATGACTGTTAATTAATACTTAGGCCATCATTTTGGTTTATAGGATGCAGGATTGATGGATAAACGTACAGAAGCGCTCATAGATAATTTAAGCAGTGAAGCACTAAAGCTTGAAATTTCGGATGAAGAACGTAGAAACGAAATTATCAATGAATCGATGGTTGAAGTTGATGAAGATCTAAAGCTCAGTAAAGTATTAATCAATCACTGTATCCCTCAAACTCAAATGGCTGAGCTTTGTGGTTGGAACAGCGTTAATACATTCAAGAAACATGAAGACGAATGGAGAGAGCAAGGCGTAATTAGTGACGCTCTAAAAGTAGCCGGAAAATGGGCTTACTCTCCGTTTCATATCCATAAAATCCTTGAGCACATTGGACGTTCAAAGTGGAGTGACCATGATCGTGGAACTCACATTATTAATGTGCAAAACCAAAAAGGCGGTACCGGTAAATCTACGCTAGTTATCAATACCTGTCAGGCATTAGCATTGGACCACAATGAAAGGTTGCAGATACTTATTGTGGACCTAGATCCACAAGGCTCGCTACGAACCTATGCTAGTCCGCGTACTTATGAACAGCCAGGGCTTGATATTCCTACTGCTGTCGATGTCATGTTAGGTGGTGAAGAAAGCGAAGGGCCGGACTCTTTGTATGAAAACTTTAGAAAGTATGGATTTACTCATGAAGAAATCATTCAAGAAGCAATCCTAGACACTGAGTTACCTAACCTTCAAATCATGACCGCTTTCCCTGAAGATGAACGTTTCTCAGCTAACGCATGGAAAGAAGATACTGAGTCGAAAGTTAAGCTCTTGAAGGAACGCATTATTGATAAAATTCGAGATGACTATGACATCATTTTTATCGATTCAGGCCCACAAGTTAACCCGTTAACTTGGTCTGCTTTATATGCTTCCAATGGTCTTCTTACACCTGTAACACCACAATCATTGGATTGGTTTTCAACTAAGCAATACCTAGGCAAGATCCCGCATTTGGTTAAACAGCTACCGGAAGGCGCTGAAGGTTTGAAGTGGCTGAAAATTGCTATAACAAACTATGACAGTCGCAACAACCGAGATGAAGTAGTAGCGAATCGAATTAAAGATGAATATGGCTCTCGGGTATTTAATGACTATGTTGAGAAGTTTCACGCGTTTGAAGTTGCAACTCGTAATTTCCGCACAGTGATGGATATTAAAGAATCTGAAAAGCTTGTTCCAAAGGGCCAAGCCACCAATGCTCAGTCCACTGTTAAGAAATTCTCTCAAACACTTCTTCGCCATTTGAAAGACCAGGACGTAAAATAAGGATCTGCTATGAGTAATGCAATGGGATATGGAAACTCGGGTAAGAGACGCAGAGGCGGTGGCAATATTGAACCCGTTCAAATAAGTGCTGTGGCCGAAAAATCACTTGATGCTGCTGCGACTTCTGGCAAAAGCAAACTCGAAATTGTCATCGATGGTCAAGCAGTTTTGTTCGAGCTGTACACAATTAAGCATAAAGATATTGAGTCCACCAGCTATGTATCAGATTGTAATATCCGTGACCAAAAAATCATAAACAAGCTCTCTCTTCAGGGGATCATCAAAGAACTTGAAAATGGTCAGCTATCCCCTGCTATTTCATATATTGATGAGCAAGGTAAGTTTGAGGTTATGAACGGTAGTCAAAGACGTTCTGGGTGCTTTCATAAAGGAATGGATTTCATAACCTGGGGTACCACAACAAAGATCTCAAATGAAGCGAAAGCAAACATCTCTAAATCGAGCAACTATGTAAAACCTAACTCTCTCTATGAGAGAGGTGAAAGCTGGTTGGCCATGCAGACTAAGGGCAAGAAAATTGCTGAGATTGCAAAAGAAGAAGATGTTGATAGAAAAATAATCAGAGCTGGTATTGCTGTCAGACAATTTCCGGATTTTATCATTGAGGTTATCCCATCGACACCAGACCTTGGCAGGCCGCTAATTGAGTCTTTGGCACCAATTGTTTTATTGGATGATTCAGTGTTCACTACGAAACTGGAAGGTTACTGTGTATCACTTAAAGATACAGTGCTTAACCTTCGAAATGGTGACGATCAACCGAGTTCTGCAAACAAACTTATTGCTAGTAAGTTGTTCGACTTTCATAAGCAGTACTTTGAAGACCAGAAATCGAAAATTGAAAACCCTACCGCGCAAACTCCTGTTGTTGTGAAGCAGAAGCTAGGTGATGGTTCTCAGGTTAAAATCAAACACGATTCTTCGAAAAAGAGCCTGAATTTAACAATCTCAGAAATTCCAGATGAGCGACTGTCTGAGTTGAAGGTAATGCTAGGTAAGTGGGGAATTGAATTCGACTAAGATCAGCAAAGGATTCGTTTACTCTTTGTCCAATCAATTGAAAATATATCGATTGAACTTGTAAACATATGACCCATAAGTATAATGATGATTAGAAGCTTAATTGTATTGCCCCCAAGCATACTATTACCGCTTCATTAGAAACCCGCTCTTTGAGCGGGTTTTCTTCTTTCTGGCCGCCAAAATTGCTCTCCACAAAATTTTCAACCTTCGTTATAATTACCATTATCTAACACAAAAATTGATATTGGTTCATCATGAATATTACTACTAAACTTTCTGACTTCATTGCGGTATTCAAAGAAGATGGTGGCAACCCGACATTCTATGAAGACCACTCACAGCTGATAAGCGAGCTTGTTGAATACTTCAAGCACGATACGAAACTGACGGACCTTTACTCACAAAATCATGACTTGTTCTTTTCGTTAGTCGAAGCGGACGCAGTTGCGCCACTGGTTATGAGTATCTGCAATTCGTACCATGGTTATTACTACCTCATAGAGCACGAACAAGAGCTTGTAACTTACATACGTAAGTCCGGCATTATTGATTTAGCAGATGTGACATATATGACTCCATCGCATAAAGCGATCAAGGAATATATCCGTACTCTAAAAGGCCAAGGTGCAACTAAATTTAAGCTACTGAGCCAAGAAAGAGAAAAGCATGCTAATCGTGAAGAATGGTCTGAAAACGACCCTATCTCGTTCCTGGCCGCGTTCGAGCTAAATCTGCTATCTAGAATTGAAGAGAAGAACCGGTCACAAAAATAGTGTTGTGACCGATCCAGAGGAAATTGGTTTATGAAACAGGTAAAAAGGTCGGCTCTAAAGTTCTTTTTACCTGTTTCATTGTCATGTTTTCGAGTAAAAGCATCTCCTCTAGATAAAACCTATCTTTAGCATTGTTTCCTAATTCAGATTAAGCTTTCTACAATCAAGAGTTTGACTATCTTCATCGCAGTAGAAAACGGCTTTGATGTCACTAATATGTTCACTTAGCCCGAGCCTACTTAGCGATTCTAATACATCACTTTCCGATTCAGCATGGATGGTAGCAACGCAGAGTTTATGCGCACTTGCCTCTAAACATTCACTAGCCATAACATCGCCACTCAATAGTCCATAAAGAATTGACGGCGTTTTAAATTGTTCGAAAGTTGCTTGTGCTAGTATGTGTTTGTTGCTGTCAGCGTTACCAGCAAAAATCAACACCCCCGTTTGCGGGGCGTTGTCTGCGCGATCAGTAGTAAAATCAAGAGAGAGTGACGCCCCATTTTCCTTTGATTTTATGCGTATTCCACTCATTTGATATTTCCAATGTTAGTTAAGTGTGTTCAGGCTATCTAAATCGGTGTTGCCAGAGCGTATTGAAAGTATGACTAAGTAACGTTCGTCATTTGGGTAGTTCTGATAACCATGCCCAAGAGGAACGATGTGACCATATACACCCGTAGCAACATGAAAATGAACTCCGTACTCAATCTTTTTGGGAAGTGACCCTTTCAACCATTCCAAAAAAGTTTGTTTAGCCCAAGGTTGAGGCATTGTTGCGGTGACGGTATGAGGCAACGAATTTAGATGTTGTAACGCTGCTTTAATATCAGAATCGCTAATCACCAATTCCTTTTCTTTGCTAACACCAAACATAACTCATGTTTCCTATTAAAATGCCGAGGGTGTGGGTTCGGACCGACAACCCAAAAAACTATTAAACTTCAGGTGTGTACTGGCGAAGTTTGCTCATAACGTTTGAGGCGCCAAGTGGTGCAAAATCATCTGCAATCAGGTATTGCTTTGCTCTACCAGATATTTCACTTTGAATACTATCGACATCAATAACTTCTATGATATCAACCACTGACGGATTTAATACTAAATGCGATCTTCCATGCAAGTAACTATCTACGAAGGCACCACTTTCAAAATCTCTTAGCACGTCAATTCCCATTGAAAGAAGTAAACCACAGCGTTCGCTTTCATCTAAGTGAGGGGCATATGGATCTATTAGGGATTCAGGGGGAGAAGCAAACTGAGAATACCAATCTGCACTTCGTTTAGTCGATAGCCAAACTGGTAATTTATCCCAAAGCTTTTTAATATCTAAATTATGGTCTTCAATAAGTTTATTCAAAGTGAGTATTTTTGCAGACGCCTTTATTTTGCAAACATAGATTAAAGGTTTACCAGTTTGCCTGGTTTTGTATTTAGCGTGGTTGCAGGCTCCTTTGAGAGAAGTTGCAAAATAGATGCCTTTCGCTGCGTAAGCACCTTCACCGGTTCCAAGCTTATCAAGATCAAAAGAGTTGAATTTATTTGCTCTAGTTCCATGAAAGAATAATTCACTACTCATACTATTATCTTTATTCCCTACACTTCGTTGTATTCAGATTTAATCCGCTTTGCTATAGCCTTAAGCTCAAATTCAACTGAATCAATTTAGCTAATTATTTTGTTCTTTAGATCCACTTCTATCTCTTGATAGATGATGGACTGAACCTGGAAGTCATCTGGGTTCGTAGGGTCGTACTTGCTCAACACATAGTTTTGAGCTTTCTCTACTGATTTGAATTCAAGATAGAAACCTGAGTACGAAAGTACAGAATCAGAACTCGATTGAAACATTAAATAAGCGGCCTTATTTGAGCTCTCCACAATGATCAATTCCTTTCCATTGTAATAGCAGGTGTCAAAGTCAAAACCATGAATTTCAAGTTCTGTATCTCCCACAATACTTTGTAACTGTTGTTGTGAATCATTTTGTTCTGAATCAAGTATTAGGTTGACTAGTTCAAAGAACTGCTCAGGTAAATCAAAATCATCTATGTTCAAGTTACCCACGGTAATGTCATAGTAATCGTCATCGTTATTGCCAGAGTCAAAAGCGGCCCAAAGGTGCCACTCTCCACCCCAATCGAGCGTCACTGCACCATCTATCGCGTTTTCGATGGCCTTTATACCTTCTTCTGTGAGCGTAACTTCTTTACAGAACTCAAAATCCGTAAAGGCACCCACTTCTACTTTAGCTATATAGTTCGTTACATCCATTTAACCCGTTCCTATATAAACGCATGTTTCCAATGTTAGTTAATTCTGATATTCCACTTCGGGAGCAAGTGGCTCACCACTTTCAACCCAGTAGAAAACACCTGTTTTGTCTCGTCCAATAATCTTGCGTTCTAGTAGCTCATCGGCCATTACTTTATTCAATTCTTCGAAGGCCATTTTCTGGGAAATCGCTTGAGAGAAAGAAGTCCTTTCAACTTCGCAGCGTTGACCATCAATAGTGACGTTTTTCCCTACTCGTAAGTTCTCTACTACTTGAATCGTGGTTGCCATATCAACTCCATAGCTGTTTGGTTAAGTGGCGGTACTCTTAACTATTCCGACTGGACGGCAGTTTCTTCATATTCAATCGCTAGCCAAATGTTCCCTTCTACAAATTGACCTCGATAGAACAAGCAGTCTTGACGCACTGACCAGTCCCTTAGTTGATCTTCTAAAAACGCTGAGTCACCGTGAATTAAAGGAAGGCTTTTAGGAGGCTCAATGTCTTTACAGCGGAAATGGGGTAATGACCATAATCGATATGGTTTCTTGTCTCGACAAAATGAGATTGGCGCACAAAGTTTATGTGATAAACCATCCTTCAATTCACCTTCATCAATATAAATATACTCACGGATCATTTGATGTTTCCTATCTCATGGGGCTAGTGCCACCAGTTTAGTTTCCTATGACTGCTTAGTGACCATGGAGCGAATTTTGTCTTGCTCCGCTCCACCAGCTTCGATTTCTGGTTCTAGGCCAAGTGTATTCATCATTTCAACCCACTGATGAGAGTCTAATTCATCACCCATAGCGTCCATATCGTCTTTATCTTCGGCTGGAACTGTCATAACCAAGTAGAACTCGTCATTTTCCTCGCCAATGACATCTTCCACGTAAATACGCTGACCACTTTCTGAAACGTAAATTGTTTCAGGTGTAGGTCGTTTTTCAATTAAGCTGCTCATTTAACACCTCTACTTAGATTGAATAGCTTCGATGAACTTAACACGCCATTGAGTTATAGCTTTCGTTGGAGCGACATAAGATTCTTTCTCATCCGTTTCCCCTGTAATTTGCAATGCTTCTTTCCATCCATTGGGGTCACTTAGAGCTGTTGAATGTTCTTCCATTGTTAGTTCGGTAAGTTCAAACATTAGTTGCTCTAAATCATCTCTACCAACGGTAAGATACATGTGACGCAGAGCTGCTATGCGGCTCTCGTTGCTGTTTAGCTTTTTAACAAGCTGTTTAGCCTTACGAGTTCTATCTTCGGACTCTGGCGCTCTAGACAAGACTGCAAGCTGTTGCGCTAATTCTAGCGATTGGGCAGCACAATAAAGGGTTTGATCATGGACAACCTGCTCGTATGACATATCACTTACCTCACTAATTTCATATTGAGGATATGATAGCACGCTACAGACGTGCGTAAAGTTATTTTCTATCCAGTTTCGGTTAACGGCTCCCCAACTATTGATGCGATATTCACCACGATTGAATTGTTCAATGTCTATTTCTAACTCATTCAAGGCTTTGATCGTATCCTGTGCGGTTCTACGAGGCATGCCAGTGCTTTCCATAATTAACGGTACTGTATTCTTGCCTGTGTCTATCATGAAGGCGACAAGAAGCCTTCTTAGGAAAGAGGTTTGAGTCTTACTTGGCTTATTAGTCACCTTTCTCTCCTTTTAGCTCAACAGACAGGGAAGCCTCTATGTCTTCAATTGTTGGCAGTCCTTCTTGAAGTTCTTTAGGAAGAGACTCAGATAACGTGTATTCGGCAATGCCTATTGGAGAAGTCTTATTTCTTACAGCATACTCGGCAACTACACGATTACGTTCTTTACAGAGTAAAAGTCCAATTGTTGGTGCGTGGTTTGGTTGTTTGAGTTCACCGTCTACGGCAGCTAAATAAAAATCTAACTGTCCGACATCTTGCGGTGTTAGTTTGTCGGCTTTGAGCTCAATTACGACATAGCAATTTAGCTTGATATTGAAAAACAATAGGTCGAGAAAGAAATCATCACCACCAACGTTCAAGTTAAACTGTTGACCAACGAGAGCAAACCCACTGCCGAGTTCAAGTAGGAAAGCGGTAATGTGCTTCATCAAGCCTTGTTCAATGACACGCTCTTTTGCTTCGTCTGACAGGTTCAAGAAGTCTAAAGAGTACGGATCTTTGAATGTTTGAGCGGCAAGTTCTGAGGTGACTGACGGCAGAGTAGATTTAAAGTTGTTTACTGCATTGCCTTGCCTAGAAATTAAGTTGCTGTCAATTTGGTGGACTAGTACTGATCTAGACCATCCATTTTCTATTGCTTTGTTTGCATACCATAGGCGCTCATCTATAGTCTTAAAGCGTTGTATTAAAACTAAATTATGCCCCCAAGGTAATTGTCCAACAGCTTGTTGGACAATTTGATTTTCCTCAAAATCAGGCCACTCTAAAGCAAAAGAACGCATATACATTAAGTTTGAACGAGATAACCCCTTCATTGAAGGAAACTCTTTCTTCAAATCCGATGCGAGTTGTTGTACAACTTTTCCACCCCAACCAGAAACTTCCTGTTTGTCAGAAATCTGCTTTCCAATAGACCAGTAAAGCTTGATCAGCTCAGAGTTAACAGCCAATGAAGCCTTTTGTTGAGAGTTTCTGACTTGAGCCTTTAAGCTGGCGATCCAATCTTGATATTCACTATTTGATGTAAGTGTCATTGACTATCCTTACTTAAACATATGCTTTGTCTTTTCACGCAAGCTTTTCCAGTTAATTTCTCGGTAATCATCTTGCGAACGCTCATCTCGATGGTGCAGTAAGTTTTGAATGATTTTTCGTAGCTCTGCATCACTTTTTTTTCCGTCCAGTATTTTCGCCATTAACCTAGAAATGGAATGCCGCCCTGTATGACTCGAACAATTGGGATGTCCGTATTCTTTGAATAATGAACTGATCGTATTTTGCATTGAGGTAGCGACCATATACTCCTTTCCTTTTGTCACTTTTCTAGTGAGTGAGAAAGGATGCCATTCATAATGCCTATAGCTTAGAAATACGGGCGAATCAGGGTTTAGACCGCGATACTGCTCCTCTTTCTTTCCTGACAGGTTTAAGCCAATACGATGCTGAACTCGCAGCTCAAGCCAACGCTCAAGGTAGTATCTCTGCTTATCGATTACGATTGGCGCGACTATCGGGTAACTTCCTTTCGTGCCATCAGCCCTAATACGTGTTAAGCGCATTATTTCACCGTTTGGATACATCGCTTCACTGACAAGCCATTTACTGCATTCAACAGCTCTAAAAGCGCTGCCATAGGTCATCCATAATAAGGCTTGGTTTCTTGACGCTACCAAAGGGTCAACCCCTTCGTTATTGATCCTATCCACCAGCGAATCGAAATCTTTGGGGCTAATAATATCAGGTTGCTTTGTGGCTTTTTGGGGTGGATTAAACACCCACTTAAACTCAAATTCGTCAGTCATTTTCAATATAGGAAAAATGGTTTCCTATATCGTAGCATAAAAAACAACCACAACCCATAACTTACTGATTTACATAGGCGTCATAGGAAACTCTTGGACTCGACACCAAGGGAAAGATTGAATAGCACGGGTGGGTTATTGAGATTCAAACTAGAAATTTAACATATTTTGTATTTTCTATTGGACTTTACACATCTAAGATCATAACATTCAAAAATAAGTCGTTTCAATTTAAAAAACAATAACACAAACAAGATCGTGAATATTTTGGTCCAAGCGTGAAGACCAAATCCCTCAATATATTGGTCCTCCCATCCAGACCAACTAAGATTAATATTTAAGTCCCCCCACCCTTATCAACTATAGCTACACGCGAGCAATCGGTATAAAAATGTCTGGTCAAAATGAGCATTTCTATTGTCTGTCAGTTGTATAAAAAGGTCATACTACATCTACCAACTTTCCCCAAATACAGTAGAACGGAAAAAAAGTAGAAATGACGACATTTCATGGACTAAAGCAATCCAAATTACAGGAACATAGTCACCATCACTAAACGAATCGATCTCATAGAATCGTTTCGTTTTGCTATGAACGGACCATTATATAAAGCTACTCCCGTTCGTTTTGATTAAAGAATGGTCTTAAGATGTCGTTTCTAGACTTCGTTTAACCACAACGAGACCTTATTATAGGCCGGAAAATCATTCGAAACTTTCCCATTGGCTAGCTCTATAAGCAATACGAGTCCTAAATTAGTATGCAATATATTCGTTTTGCATGTGACAAGACCTTTTTATTCACGCATCCAGCATCTAGGTCTTGATCGTTTTGGTCATTCAAGGGCCCGTTCTCAAGTCATTTTATCAAATTTCGTCTACTCACAGCTCTATATGAATTTACCTTTCAAAACAGATCAACATCTCAAATATTAAATTTTCAATTAAAAAACAATACCTCACAGAATCCCAAAGCGACAAAAACCACACAAATCATTGAAAACATTAGAAATATCAAAAAAAGGAAGATGATACCAAATATGTGATCGGTTGATTTATCAACAGCTCAACAGCATTAAGCTGTTAACAACCTGTTATCACACCATGATCATGCTTCTAAATAATCATGATCATGCTTCCGTCTTTTTACTGGATCTTCGTTTTGCATTAACTGGATCTTCGTTTTGCTTTATAAGATCTTCGTTTTGATAATTGAGATCTTCGTTTCACTCTTCTTGCCTTATAGTCTTTAAATATCAATAACTTAGACCATTATCCACACAACACTATAAGTAGATAACTTGATGAAAAATATAAATAAGTAATCATTTAGATCAGTATTAAGAGCTCTTTCAATAACAAAGATTGATCTATTCATTTTTTTCGCTATTATCAGAGACTAAAGCAAAACGAATATTTTAATCCTTGGGCAATTACCAAATGACAGAGTTGATTTTTCACAACCGAACAAAATCAGAAGGAAAGTTTCTTTACTTTCCTCAAGAGGTGTTGGACATCGACTCTGAAATTGACACTTCATCACTATCGAAAGTCCAACTTGATACGCTCAAATGCATTTCCTACGCATTCCAAATGAAAGACGCAGAGAATTCTTTCTCTATTTCTGATCTTGCCGACCATTTTGATATCGTTCTAGACACCTTCAGAAATCGGATCCGCGGATTGGAAAAGCTAGGTTTGCTAGAGCCAATACCATTCCGTTTTGGTAATGGCGATAAAGGCGGCAAGGTTACTTGCATAACTTTTACTACTGGCTCTAATTCTACTGAAGCGAATTCTAAGAAGTCACAACCTATTGTCCGATCATCAATATCTGACAAAAGCACTAACGCAGCTCTAATAGCATCGAAACGAAAAGCTTCTAGTGAATTGTGTGCTGGATATGGTCTTGCAATACCACCAAAGCAAGTTTTAGATCAGTCTGAAAAACAAATCATCCGGCCAAAGGGCTCCTTTCCGATTGAACAGATTGTTCCACCTGGGAAAGTCTCAAAAAAATCTATCGCTAATAGTTTTAAAGTAGTAACTGAAAACGGCACTGTTGATTGTAAAGTCCGAGTGTTTAGTGACTCTCGCATTATGCATGCATCAGATCTTCAAAACCTTCTTGGTGTATACACGCTTATATACAACTACCATGAATGGATGCTCGATTCATATCGTACAGAACACCAATTCCCTCTCAACCAAACTCCTGTGAGTTTGAATCACTTATTGAGAATTCGCGGGATGGCTCCAAACGGAAAAGCTCGAGAACGAATGCGTGAAAGTATTGGTGCCATTTATGACACAACCTTTGATTTATTTGATCTTGCCAACCTTGCATTTATAGATGATACCCTTGAACCTTACGTAAGGCAGAGATATAAGTGTTTCGAACAGTGTACTCCTTTAGTCAATACGGGAACTACTGGCGCACCGAGAATTGAGGGCGATAGAGTCATTTTTGGTGAAAATGCTTCATTATTTCTGATCTCGTTACCTGAGCATATTTTCAAGTCTTTGCTTTCTTCAAATTATGTTTTTGCCTTCCCACCTTCTAGCCTCTCAAGCCCCGCTCTTATCTTTTCTCTGTACCTACGATTTAGGTCACGTATTACTTCTAATAAACAGTCAAAGGATAATAACGCTACTTATGTTGAGAACTTAAAGAAGACATATAGTGACATGGGTGCAACGAGCACATTCGGAAACTTCAAAACAACTTTGGTAGGTAATTTGAAGCAGATGAATAAAGCTAATGACGAACACTGTACTAGCTCGCTAGATGAGGATAATCAGGTGATTTATTTCAACCTCTGGGGATATCACGGCTCACTTGATTTAATTGACCTCACATTATCGGTGGATTGTCACCTAGAGGAGATGCTGCATTGTTGCAACGTAACTTCTAGTTCAATGAAGCGACCAACGGCACAAAACAAACTTACTGCTGGACTTTCGTTCCACGAGAAGATGAATGAATTGATTTTTACCGATGCTGCTAGGGTTCTGAAACCGGTATTAAGGAGAACTACGGTAACCTACCTTTGTGTCAAAGACCGAAAAATGGTTTTGACTAAGTACAATAGTAAAGATGAAATTGAATTTGCTATTAAGGTTATTGCCAAGGCTTCGACTCTGCCGATCGGCGTTGTTGCGGATCGAGTAAGCTCTGACCTTAAGGGACTGCGCGGCCTCTACATTGGCGATGAAAACAGAGAGTTAAACCACGATGATATGGATACGCTGCTTTTATTGTGCGGGTTGAAGTACAAGTTTGTAAATATCGTTGATTTAATCCATTCGCTGAACAAAATGACGAGCATTCATCGTGACATAGAAGATGTTGTTTGGAATGGTAAATCACCATCTTCTAAACTTCTTCAAGTTACTCAGTTATTCATTGATCCTACACTTACGGGTCAACAAGGGATCGCACACTCCCCTACTATAAATCTACCTTCATTCGATTAATAGGTAAGAATCAAGAAGCTGAACAAGGCTTAGCTTCCCAGCTTCTTGATTCTCGACTTTAACAACCGAATCGTTTTTGATTTGTGGATTATTTCCTCATCCCATTCGATAATTTCGGATTCATCAGTTTCTATATCGCGACATTTTTTGTAGCGACTCAGTGCAATTTCATTATCTCTTAACGCCCACTTCAATGCTGCACGTTGAGTTGTGAACATACCTATCGGCAACCTCTTCCCGACTTCAAATTGGTCCTGGCAATGTTTGGAGATACTTTTTGTCCACCCATATCCACCAATCGAAGCTGGCTGCTTTATCCATGTTCTATTCTTAATCTTTGCAGTAACATTTACATAGAGGGGTGCTGAATCACCGAATTGAGAGCCAATTCTTCGCTTCCCCATTGGTGTTTGAGTGCCTCTTTTTCGTCTTATTGAGCGTACTTCCCACTCAACCAAGTTTATGTTGGTGCTTCCATCGTCCCACTCACAGACATCTACTTTATAGAGAATGGCGCCGACCTGAATCTTGGTATGCGGATACTTTTGGCACTTTTGTTCAATTGCCATTTTTTCTCGTAATGCTCTTACATCAATTTCATTCATTTCTTATAAATCTCTCGTTACATGTGCCCATCAGTTTTCAACGCTCGTTAATTACATGTTTGTTAATTTCTTAACTACATGAACATACTGCTCACCAAGGGACTCTATAACCAAAGCATCCTTCTTGTTGTTCATTGATATTCCGGCGTCAATAAGCATTCGTCTTGCGAATTCATCACCCAAATGCTCACCTGTGAAGTTGTACGCAGTACAAACAATGTAAGTCGTCACTGCTCTATGACAACAGTCAGTCATGGTCTTACAGTCCTTCAAGTTGCTTATTAAGTGCTGTACAAGCCATTTACGGCCCTTTTCAAACCTAGAAATTCATTTTAACACATTGGTGTAGATATATGGTAATTTATTCTGAGATAGCATATAATTTACCATATACTAGCAACTTAGGGGTTAAGCATGAAACTGACTAGAAATTTATCAGCCATTAATTTACAAAAGGAAATTGACCTTCTATTTTCGATTGACTTAGTTCGTACATCTGAAAATATGATTTTTGATGGGATCATATCAAATGCTTCTATTGGAATTTACGCAGAAGGTATTTTTTGGAATTGCTATGGCCGTCTTCAAGCTGGTAAGTGTTACCAAACCAGTGAAATCGTGAATGTGGGATATGTCGATGGCCAAGTTAAAATTTTCTATATTGAAACAGTTACAGGCCATCGATACGCAATAAGTGATATCGAATACAACCCATCTTTATCATGCTCCACTGCTTCTGTTGAAGCTGCAATCAAGAGCAAATTGAATCATATATCTATAAATACTAAGTACTTTGAACCATTACAATGGAGCTCAATGGTTAGCAATCGCAGGTTCTCTTTGTCACGTGGCGATACTGAAGTACAAGTATTTCTTGGCATAAATAAGAAATGGTACTACTTCGAAGTTGGCGGCTCGGCAAACATGTGTGAAGTCGTTCTCTCTGAACTTAAATACCCTTCCCCACTTCCATTCTAAAGGTTCGTTATGGCTAATTGTGAAACGTTGAATGTATACGATTTATGTGCCGGAATATCTGCATTTTCTAGTGCGGCCAAACGTATTCCTAACTCGCCTTTTAATTTTGTAGGTTCTTTTGAAGTAGACAACTACTGCAATACATATCTTAAAGAGAATGGCCATGAACTCGGTGGCGATCTCAACTACTTCGCAATAAATGAAGACAATCACCCTCTATCAGAATTGGCCGATCAAGATAAAGTTCCAGTCGAAGAGACTGGGTTTACAACATTCACAATAGAAGAGATGCTCAACGATGTAATTCCCTTTCCGGATGTACTAATTCTCACATTTCCATGTCAAACAACCTCAAGAGCCAACACTACTGATAATCGTGGAATTCAGGGGGGCCCTTCCCAGTTAATAGATGATATCTTAGTTAAAGTCGAGAATACGATGCCGAAGTATCTTATCGGTGAAAATGCACAAGACCTAGTCTGTAGTGGCCTATATGAAATTTGCTTGAATCTGATGGAGCTGGGATATCAAGTTGAATTTGAAACTATCTCAGGTGCTAATTTCGGATATAACCAATATCGCCATCGAACATTTTTCATAGCTTACTTACCTGAAACGAAAGCCTATAAGTCAGGTAGAAGGCTGTTTGACATCGTTACTAGTTTTGCAAATAAGAAGCCAGGCGATGTATTTCCATTATTTGAAAATCAATCCAAGGAACTATTGGATCTTGTTTGCCTCGAGAACCCTAAAGGTGGCTACAGGCGCCATAGGGTTGCTGCTCTAGGAAACAGCATCATTCTTGATATTTGTTATTCGATCTTAGTTGCAATAAAAACCATTGAGGAATTGAGCTTGGACGGCTCTATGTTCCAGATATCTTTTGACTTTAGTAATGATGTCGTTGATAGGATTAGAGAGTTTAAATTCAACGTAAAGAAAAACTGTAAAGTCTTACCTAGTCGTGGATTGGCTAGTGATGGTGCTTTCTATACAGGGCCTATAAATAGAATCCTAAACCCCAGTAATAAGGAGTTTAAAGGCATGAGCGCTTCTCTAATTCGAAATGACTATAAAAATACCTTTGCAACTAAAAGCCGCCTTAATCGCCCAGGTACATTAGGTGGTTTAACAGGTTTTATCATGTCAAATACTAATCACAGAATCGGCGCTTTAAACCCAGTCTATTGTGAATTGAGCATGGGGTTCGACCTAGACTCAACTAAGCTAAAATCAACAAAACTTCTAAAGTGTCCATTTTGATTCAATTGTCTTCGTGCTCGCTATGGAATAGTTTCTACCATTCACACTCCGCAATAGCGCTAATATAGCAATCTGTCTTGAGCCACCTATACAAATCAATCAGTTTTCCAGTAGTGGTCATTTACCGAAAATGTCCACCACTGGGACACTGTCCCACTTCGTTAGAAAAACGACAATGTCCGGAACTGGGACACTGTCCCACTTTGTTGGAAAAACGATAATCTTCGAAACTGGGACACTGTCCCACTTTGTTGGAGAACGATAATGTCCGGAACTGGGACACTGTCCCACTTTGCTGGAAAAAGGATAATGTCCGAAACTGGGACACTGTCCCAGCTTGGCAACGTACGCCTAACCATCAAGAAAGGGACGCTGCCAAAATAGGTATTATAGTGAAGTGATAGCAAAAAAGGCTAGGTTACGCTTTAAGCGATCACTTTTTGAAAAGAGTATAATGCAGAAAAAAGGTATTGATACCGATGAAGCAGGATTGGGTCTACTCCAACACTGCCAATAACTTAGTTAAACCTCTCGGAGAAGCTAGATAAAGTTCTACAACTTCATTTGCTAAAAGGCTTTTTAAGACGGATGATTTCTTTTCTTCAGACGAGTCTTTAAAAGCAAGATTAATAATTTTTTGCTGTAAACCTAACATAAAACAAGTATAGAAAAATGGCTTTTCCTTAAACCAAGTTCGTAATGTGATAATAGGAACATTAGCAAACTCTAGTTTATTGATAGATTCAGGCAAGCCAAAGAAAGCATTAATGGTTGCAATATTATGATCGGAAGAAAGCAACTCAATCGCCTTTCTCAAAGTATTATCATCAGAATATGAGCTAAAAGACAAATCCATAGTTTCAGCTATATGTGGTTTTGTCTTTTGCCAACTTGAAACCAATGTTTCAGAAACGCTGAATGCATTGGCAATGTCTGAAATGGGGTTTATATATGTATACATAGATTATCCGTTTGATACTTGTCTGCGAGCGATGGCTTTAAAAAGTCCACCTTTGCCATATTTTGATTTTTTCTTTGCTGCTGTCCGTTCTGGGCGACCACCAATACTACTGTCAACCGTTTTAGTTGAAAACGTTTGAATCTTAGATTCATTAGCAGCTAATGTAAGTACTTCATAGTTAACTCTATTTGACAGGGATAGACCAGCTAATGCCTGTTTATAGGATGACTTGATTGCAAAACAAAGCGATTCCGAAAGTGAGTTCAAAAACAAAAATACTGAAGATTCAATATCAACTTGTTGTTTTAGTTGTGCTGCAAGGTGATACAGATTTGGGGACCATGAATTCTCATTTGAATTAAGTAAATAGGTAAAACCATAACTATCGCAAAGTTTACTCGAATACATTACCGAAGCTTTAGTAAGGTACTCGCGTCTAATTTTACTAGCAATACGTTTTGATTCACCATCTAAAGTAGGGCACCTTTTTTGTTTTAATTCAGAACGCGTTTTAATATCAGTTCCTTTCCATTCAGCAAAGAATTCTGACGGAAAACCACTCATTTTGATCGCCGTAAGTCTTTGGTATTCCTGGTTGACATCTTTTATTGCTGACCATTTCTCCATAGACCTATTAATTGTCCCTAACACCTTTGCCATTTCAGTTTCGCAGAGCTTATAAATATCTCGTTGCAGCGATGTGTCGTTAGCGATTAGATCTAATTGATTCTTTGATAGGACCTTTTTTAATAAATTTTGAGTACTGGAAAGACTATCTCTATTTAGCAATAGCCAAGCTTTGGCCAGGCTAGCCTTTTGGCTAATCGAAGATGAAACGAATGCGGCTTTCTGTGAGGCCAAAAAGCTGCAATCGGAATAGTGTGCAATAGCCAACTCAAGCTGCTCAATAAAGGCAAGGATTCTAGACTTGATATTGATGGATGGAAATGCCAAGTGTTTACGTACTTGTTTACGAATAGAATTTCTTCGGGCCCTTATTTCTAAAAGTACTTTAGCCTTATCATGCCTATGCTGTTTCATGTCAACTAGAAAAGGAAGTTGATTCAACTCTTTAATTGAAAGATGTTGATAGTCAAAGCACCCAAGCTCTTCAAATAGCTCTGTCCTTCTAGAGAGATTTTTGAACGTTGGTAGGTAGCTTTTAGAAATCTGTACAACTCCTTGAGCAACCATTTCTAGGGCTATTCCTGCACATGAACCTTTTCTAATTGTTTGACGAACCGCGCTAGAATATGATTTGCGAACCTCTTTAATATTCTGTTTAAAGACAGCGTCATGATGCTGAATTGCTTTGTCATAAAAGCCAATTAATTTCATTCGACTAATTGTTTTCTCATTAACAATTATGTTCATGCGGTCGCCGAGAGTAGGGGAGCTATCAACAGTAAACTCAGGGTTAAATACAGACTTAATGTTTTCGCTAGATAATCCATAATCCGCAGATACCATTCTTTTTTGGTCTGAATGGGCAAGGTGTAGTCTAGGTAGAGTTTGAACATCATAAAAACTAAGTCTAGTAAGCCCTTTTGTAATGACACCTGTATTTGATTTTTTTACTGTACGTTTAGTGAAGTTAAGAGCCGGAGACACTTTTCTTTCTTTTTGCTGATAACCTGATGGCAAATCAATCTCCTGCATATATGGCAGATTAACTTTTATTGTATTGATACCTTCAGGATATGCTTTTTTGAACGAGCGTTTTAGGTAATCAAGCGCACTATCTTTCGAGTTAAAATTCTCACTTTCAATATCAAAAGAAAGTTCTCTGACCCAATCATTAAATCGATTATTCAATACCTGATCAAATTGCTTGAGCTTGAATTCATTCTCAAATGCTTCATCAACTTTACGGTCACATAAAGTTGACTTAATAAAATGATGGCTACCTTTACATACATATCCTACAAGTTCGTAGGAAGAGTTAATGAATGCTCTGATGGGAATACCAACACTTGATTCAAGAACGAGGTCATGGCTATGCGTATATTGAATGGAGTAGGGCAATTGATTTAGAGGCACATCTTCAACAGTACAATTTGTATCAGTTAAAATGTCGGCAGTATCCAAAGGTCGTTGCCAATATTGGAGCAATGACCTGTAGTTCTGAATGTAGTTTTTTTCATCACCGTCAACCAATAATGTTTTGAACATTTTTGCTTCAGGTAGTGGGTTTACTTTATCAACAATTGAAACGTTACCGTGTCGCTTTTCATAGTCAGATTTTAGCTCCGGATATGGAATCCAGCCACGTCCATGAATAAGATCGTCCCAAATCTTCAATGGACGATACGGGAGGCTATTAACACCATCGAGTGCCCATCTAAACGAAAGAAAAATCGCATGCCTGAGAGAGAACAGTTCAATAACAGGTTTCTGAGCTTGTTCAGTGTACATCTCTAACATTGCTCTACGAGCTTTGGCATTTAGTGTAGGGTCATTTTGGATTTCTTTGATGCCAGGGTGTAAGTGTACTTCGTTGTTGTCCACCAGCTTTTTGAATGCATCTGCTCGCTTAATTGATTCGATAGAAAGCTGTGAAAAGTATCTAACAAGCTTCTCAAGGTACTCAACACGCAAAGCATTAGGTTGAAATGCAACACGCGAAAATCCGACTTTATCGAACCCCTTAGCATGGAACATACGCTTATCATTTTTCGTACTCAACAGGAATAGATAGTCCCTAACTCTTAGTAATTCTTGTTGTTGAAGGGCATTCCAACGATCTAATTTTGCCAGAGATTCTTGTGTAGAATCCGTCGAAACCATCGTACAAATCCCACATCCGTAGCGGCTCTTACCGTTACATCCTGCCGTTGCTTTGGTACCCACTGCTATCTCACACGAGTCTGAACTAGCGTTACCATAAATGGCAAGAAGGAGGCCGAAATCAGGTAAGAAAGCAGGGATAGTTTTACCAAGTAAGTTTCTAGTTATTGGTTTTACACCGGAAAGCTCGAGTGTTGTGAATACCTGTTCAGTGAGTAAGTCTCTGATAGGTGCGTAGAGGTACAAATTGTAATTTGTATTGATGTCGGATTTTGGGAGTTCAGAAACTAGATCTTGTAAATTTTTGTTTGCAGTTTCCTGGTCCTGCATATTTGTTTTTCTTCTAACACCTTCATCAAGTCTCTGACCAGTGGCACAGATTACATCTGAGCTTCTGTATCGCTGCATTTCTGGATCTTCAGCGAACATATCTAAAAGTGATTTAACAAATCGTTCAGAAGGAACAACTTTCAATATGACAGAGCAATCTCCAGAGCGTGAAGCGTTAGGAATGAATTTTTGTGCTGTTAGATATTTGTTTGCATATTCCTCATGGAAGGCCGGAGACACAGTTTCATAGTACAAATTTATTCCATGTTTCTCTGCGTAACTTTTAAGTTTTGGCGCTGCCCACTTTGTGTACATGATCATTGGAATTGCTTCAGCCAGTGGGTCTCCAGTCGAGATGATCAATGGCCTAGTCTTTTCGATTGTTCCAGCTTCCAAGCACTGTCTATATGCTTCTAAACCGGCATTTGCTACGTAACTGCTGTCTTTCCCCATGGATAAAGGGATGAATATGATTCGGTTGCAGCTCGACTCTAAAAGCATTCTGAATTCTGCAACTATAGCATTGAACTTACCAATTGCATCCTCATGCTTCTTGTATAGCTCGCCTTCAATAGAAGCAGTAGTTTCAATAATATCCATAATCAATCCACCCCTTAATAATTACCATATTATAACACCCCTTTGTTTATATATATACAATTTTGTATAAATAATTAACGTGAGACTCATGATAGTGAAACCCCATACTTAAATGAAGGTAAAGCTTATCTATATAATACAGTTTATATCTTTTTGTATAAATCATTGACAGTGCTAGTTTATGGTAATATTATGTATATTAGTATTCAGCAACTCACATAATTAAGGACTAAAGCATGTATCAACCAATCACATCGCCATCGAACAGTGACGTAGAGCTTGTTCTATTCAAAGGCAACGAAGGGATTTGTAGCAAGGGAGTTAATGTGTATGAAACGATCATGACAGTGTCCGAGTTCGCTGAAAACTTTGAAGCAGAGGCAAGTTCTTTGCAGATATCGGCATATGACAAAAGACAGAGGGATTTGGAAAATGGAAGAGCGAAAGAGCTAATCCACTATTTCGAAAGCCGTAAAGATACCGTACTTCCAAGTGTGACAATTTTTGTCAGTCAGCTGCGCAACAAATCTGAAGTGATAATTGGGAACAGGGTGATGGTTCAAGCTCAGCTATCAAAAATAAGCGACAGATTAGTAGCTGATGGACAGAACCGCTTAAATCTATTTAAAAAACTGCTCCCAACGCATCCACAGCTGTCTAACCAAACTATTGGAGTCAAACTAGTAGAAACGCAAACAGACACGCTAGAAGCCAATTCAGAAGTTATTCGCCAACTTTTCAGCGATTACCACAAGAAACTTCGTAAACCAAATAGCTCTCAAAACCTGTATTACGACAACAGTGAACCTCTTTCTCGCCTATTGAAGAACCAGATCCTTGATATCGAGACCAATAATGTACAAATCCGTAATTTAGTTAGCCCAAACGGCAAGCCGACCAAGACAGAGCTTATGGACCTGAGCTCTTTAGAAAAATTTATTTGTACGGCTCTTGGGACAACAGCCAAAGAAATAAACAAAGAGTTGAAGCAAAACCCAAGCTATGAACAAGAACTTATTGGCATTTCTGAGGGTTATCTAAAGCAATTTTTCTCTATGTACAACGAGGAAGTGATTGCTTCATTCAACGATTACACGATGTTAAACAAAAGTATTTTTTGGCAAGGCGTGGCTTGGTTAATACGTTCAATGATCGAAGATTCACTCGAAAACGGTACTCCATTGGATTGGAGCTTACTGAATGGGCTCACAACCTTGCCGTTACACAATAAATCTGACAGCTACTGGCAGAAGGCCAATGTCGTTTTGAAAGAAGACTTGAACGGAAAAGTGAAATTTAAAATGCTGAAAGGGGCAGAGAAAGCGTGCGGAAGAGCGTTATGCCGTTCACTGAGAGTATTCTATTCAGAAGGGCTTGATTCATGAAAATCGACTGTAAGGCACATAGATGTCCCAATGCCATGACCATATCTAGGCTCGCAATAGAGAAATCTATACTAAGTGGCAATACATCCATTGAGATTCACTCTATCGAGCCAATGCTGTTATCCCATATTAAGGCGTTATTAAACCAACTTGGGATCGAGTCTTATAAGCTAGAAGTAAAAAAAGGATTGATTACTGAATCAATGTTAAACCATTGGCGCGGTTTACCGGAGGCTTTTGATGATGACGATTTTGAGATGTGTAAATACCAACAGCAAATAAAGATTACTTTCTAATTGTTTGCCGACCATGTTCCTATGCATTTGATACTTGCTATTGAACAAGATCCACAGATGTAAAAAAACCAATCACTCGATTGGTTTTTTTGTTTTACCAGGCTATTTATCTGAATAACTCTCAATCGGAGGAAGTTCCAATGTCTCATGGAGACTTTGGTCTTGTGTATTTTCTAATAAAAGATGCGCTTCTAAGTCATCAACTTCAATTTTCTTAATGTTGTCACGAAGAGTTTTGAAGTGATGATTAGATTTCTTCTGACTTTTACCCCATTGAATAGTTGGGAAGATAGTGCATTCGATGTCATCGAATCCCAACTCGACATCATGAACTTTCTTACGCTTGAAGTCAGTCTTACGGGCAATTATCCCAGCATCGATCATGATCTGGGTGAGCTCTTGAAGATTACGCCTGCCTGTTGCTTGTGTGAATTGAGCTTTAAAACCCGCGGCAAAACACACGTCTGAAAATCTCACCGTGAAACTGAATTTATCAAGATCTTGGTTTAAGGCACTAGCATTGAGGAACTTATGTCGCATTATGTGGATCAATGCGGCGAATAACTTCGAAGTTTTACCGCTGGTAATAAACTCTTTTTCAATGAAACGGTAATTACCACGTATAATATTGTCTGCGAATGCAGGGTGGATAACCGCTCGGTACATTCCGTTTCTAGATGGGATATGGCTATCAAGTTTTTTGGCAGATTGTAAATAAGTGCCCGAGTAGGTGATCTTCTCTCCAGCCTCAGTCGTGATAGAAACATCCACGTTCGCTTTTTTTAAGATCTCTATGCAATTGGCAATTTTACTACCGTTAATACTTTTACCTTTGGACTCTAGGTAATCTCGGATAGTTTGCAGACGGAAGGTAACGACAAAGTGTTTACCTGTTTGTTCAAAATCAACGCTGCCTTCACCAATAAGTTCAATGATGGCCTCAAAAACTGTTTGAGCTTGGCCTGTCGCATAGTAAAGCTGCTGGTTACCTTTGCTATCGATAATCGGTACAGCATTGTAGGTGATTTGAACGTTTCGGTGTTGTGAGGTGTGTATTTGAGATTCACCTGACTTGATTGCTCCTGATTTAGAACGATCATTCACAAACATCGGCAATGTGTAGCTGAGCAATGAGTTAGAGAAACCTTCCATTTGGGAAAGTTTAAAAAGTTCAGCATGATTGGAGTCTTGTGGTACGAGAGTCATGGTTGGTTCATCAATGAATTCAATATCGGTGATTCTGTGCAATAAGTACGAAATGATCAAGTTCCCTATTATTATTATTGATCTTGTAAGGAGCTCTTAAGGGATAAAGGGAAAAGAATAGATAAATAACCTATTGTATATAGTAATAAGGAAAGGTATTTAATTGCTATATAAAACAGGGGTTTATGTCTGTTTGTGATCGTCTAAATACCGATAGAATCGTAACTTGATCCTTAAAGTACCGTTAAACCGATCTTTCATATACCGAATTTCGATCCCTTATATACCTAATAATTGATCCTTTAAATACCTATCAAAACCGGTTAAAACCACTGAAATCAATAGGTTATGCACAGTTTGATCACTTATAATAATTTCAAAACTTTGAACTTGATCACACTTGAGGTTGTATCAAGTGAAATTCGCGTTTTATGCCAACTGATGTTGCAGAGAATTGCGTGTACAGATACGAACTTTGCCTAGTATTCTAATATTTTTCAGATCTTCATGGTTTTGCTCTTGAGGGTTAAACTCCATCTTTTCAATGAGTTAATTCTAATAAGATCGTATAAATACCGAACTTTGGTTCATTCCCTTTTAGATATCAATTCTCGGTATTTATAGGATCGCGAATTTAATGAAAAACAGTGGTTATTGTGTGATCTCAGGGCTTTAGAAGCTGAGTCATTGTCCTGGCTAGCTATCAAATAAGGTTAATCACAGGCCAAATCTTCTTTTGTGGATAACATTCAATAGAAAATGACCAATTTTGATCGCTGAAATACCGATAGTTGGGTGAAAATTGCACATGATCGCTTAAGTACCTAAGTTTGATCCCTTAAATCATTGATGGCTTACAATATCTCTACCAATCCACTTGCGATCCCTTAAGTACCTTATGAATTAGATAATCGCTCAAAATGCTCTTGGATCCCTTAAATACCGGACGTTTAAGGCCGCTATATAGAGCTGGCAGCAAGGATTTGATCGTTTAAATACCGAAACTCCTAGTATCTATCTCGAATTTATTTCTTCAAACCCTGCACATTTCACTATTTGCGATCCCTTAAATACCGAAATTTCGAGGTTGTGAGAGCCTTGGTGTACAGGCATATCCATTTTTTGCGCGCTCCAGTACCGATGGCAGCTCAAAATCTAGTCAAATGTGCATAGGAATACCGAGCCATTGCCTGTTACGTGACATAACGATCGCTTAAATACCGATGATTTCCTTGGCAGAACTGCCAGGTGCGCCAAACAACAACTACTTATCAACAAAACGGTCCTATAAATACCGAGTATTGACGGTTATATAGACAAATGATCCCTTAAATACCTTTGTTTTTTGATATTGGTAGAAGTGTGATCCCTTAAATACCGTATTTTTGGATTTAGGGACCAATTGTTTGCTTTTCGAAGGTTTGGTGGGGAATCCGATCCCTTAAATACCGCTTTTTTCTATTTTTTAGGCTTAATCCACCAGCCATAACTCAAATGAAACGAATTAGTCGTTAAACAAATGGCATTGTTCAGACTGAAAATTGAACAATTGATCGCTTAAATACCGAAGATTTGGCATAACGCTTCGGTTCTGATCGCTTAAATACCGATATTTTTGGCCAGATTGATGATTCTGATCTCTTAAATACCGGAAATGGCGATATTCCGATCCCTTAAATACCTTATTTTTCAAATCCGATCGCTTAAATACCGCCTTTGGGTTATGCCCCTCTTTTAAAATTGATTGGTAGCAATCGCGTGTCTAAGTCCATTTAATTCGTTTATTTTGATGTTAACTTATGGTAATTATTGCCATGCCGTGATATACTTACTTTAGTTAAGTAACTAAATATTAAGTACTATATTGCTTGGGGGCATTATGAACACACCTTTAGTTGAAAGTCATCTAGCTAATAATATTGCACGTAAACGTAAATTCCTGACTTCATACCAAAAAGCCGAGGATTTGTTTTTTAATCACGGTTGTATAAACAAAACCATAAAACATGCACATGCCATTTTAGACATGATTGATATGGACCCGTCTCTAAAGTTCAAAGCACGAATGGGTATGCTTAAAGAGCTGCCAGTCGGGATTGGTGAGATTCACAAAACTGAAGCTCGTGTAAAGTTCATTATCAATGTTGCCAATGAACTTGTGAAATTTAATGAGACCAGTACAGAACATGCCAGCAAGCAGTCGGTCACACAGTTAAGTCTATTACCTTTAGTGAGAAAGAAACAATATACTGTGTAAACTACAAACTAGATGTTAAAGACGCTCGACGAGAGTTTGAGGATCATGTCGATGTACGCTTCTTTGTTGATTTACTTCACAAGCGTCAAGGTTTCTCAGTTCAATGGTCGGAAGATGAATACGTTCACCTATTCCAGTAAGGGCAAAAAATGGCTTATATGAATCGCTCTACACTCATAAATTTACTTTCTGAACTTTATGATTTAATAGATTATTTTTGGTTGATAGGTATGGTTTTGAGCCTGATATTTACTGCAATGACGGTCTTAACAATAAATTGGGCTCTTAATGCACCCGTAATTGATGATGGGAATGTCATAACTCAGTTGTTAGCACCAATCCATTACTTGCGCTGGTTAGCAGTGCTAGCACCTGGAATACCAATGGTCATGTTTTCAATGAAAACTTATCAAGCATTGCCAATGCACAGGTAGGGAAAACATGAAGATCACGCTAACCCCTAAAGAGGGTTCAAATACATTTAATCCGGTTGCTAATGTCAGTTTAAGCGAAGTAATTGAACTTCTAGAGATTGGAACGGAGCGTAAGTTAACAGCGGCCGAAACAACTATTGCTTTACCAATTTTGGAAGGCTTAAAAGTTAGTCATGAGGAATTTACTTTACGTGACGTGATCACCAAATTCAAAACTGTTAATGAATTAACTAATTTTGCTGAATTGTGCGAGTCAATTTTTCTCACTGGCGGCGACTATTCTCAACTTTTAACTACAAGTCAGGCATAGAGGGAAAATCGTGGCAAAACCATTTGATGCTTATAGCCCCGCGATTACAGCAACGAAAAAGGCTATTGAAGACCGAGAGGCAAAATTAGCTGAACTCAAAGAGGCTGAAGAAATAAGTAATAGCGAAGAAAGATCCTCCGAATTTTATTATCAGTTTGGTCGCGCACAGATGGCCATAGAGCTCGAAATTGGTGATCAGAAGGTCGCTAAGAAAAAGCTAAAAAAAATGAATCAGCTACACAAGCTGATAAGCAAAGTAAATGAAGATTACGATTTCATTTTAGACAGATGTGATGCGCTACAAAATGAGATCGGTTTACTTAAATCTGTAGCTTCATTGCTGTCAGTAAAGTCAATCGCATCCAATAAATCTTATTAGGGGAAAATATGGCTCGGTATGATTTTCAAGGTGAATTGCAAAATGAGCTTACAGAAAAGCTTGAAATTGCAATAGAAAATGTCACTAAGAGTAAGCGCAAAATGCTTGCACAAGATCTATATGATTTACTCTCAATTTCAGTACATAGCACTGATTTAACCAGTGAAGAAAAATGGGAGCTAATCAATAGCAGGATGGGACAATATTTAAATAACTACGTAGATAGCAAAGAAAAGTTCTCCGAGCACGTTATGAAAGAGCTTAATGTGGTTCGTAAGCCGTTAATCGAAGCGTAGAGGGGAAATGATTATGAAAATCTTCCACACAAGCCCTGAAAAAATCGAAAGTATCAATGCTTATGGTATTGCTGGCGATTGCTTGTTTTTCTCTGGTGATGTTTACCAGATGAGTGCAGCGGCAACGTTAACTTACACGCTTGAAATTGACGAGGACTCAATCATATCAGCGTCACAACTTCATGATGAAGCGATCATTTCTGAAATTGCTGAATACTTCGATTGTGATGAAGAATTTGCCGAGTCTTTATTAGATGCAAGCGTAAACGAATGGAACCAAGATTTTGAGTGTGATGCTGATATGTCTTGGTGGCTACAGGGTAAACGTGGTCAATGTGCAAAAGCTATGGGCTATGATGCGTGTAGAGATGAAGACGAGCAAGGAACGGTTTACATCGTTCCTATGACTGGTCGTGAAGCTGACTTAGTTCTCGAAAACGAATAACGGGGGAAATGACTCTGTCACGCCGCTTGTAGGGCTTCTATTGGCTTAAGTCTGTTTTAATAATTTGTCCACCAGCGCAGCCAACATGCCAACGATGGAGCGCGATTGTCATGTCGTCCGCAGGTAAGCTGGTGGCCATAAATGTTTGGCTTCGCCATCTAAAAGCATTTCAACGCAATCTTTAACGGCTTCGCCTAGATTGCTGACCCTCTTCGAGCCCTATTGTGTCTACTTTATCCACCCTGAAATCAAGGGATTAATTATTTATATTGACTGCTAGTATATGGTAATAATTATTGAGATTGACTATAATGTTTAGTACAAAATCATTTAATTTCATAATCTTAGGTGGCCTTATGTCGAACTACTACACGCAAGCATCTCAAAAAATAGAGTTAATTCCATCGCATGCCATTTTTGCGCTTACCGCGTATAAATGCTTGACCGATCCATCATTGGATTTTTCGAGTGAGAGTACCCCACCTGCCGTGCAATACCCGTTGGCCGCTTATGAATTGGCGCGAAAGGTCGCATTAAGTGAGGATGGTGGTTATACAAAAGACAACTTCTCTATCCCGTTCATTTTGACCCCAGGAATTGGTGGCCTTCAAATACAACATGACGAGTCTATTGATATCGACAAGGCTGCATTGTTTGTTCAGTTACTGTTTAAGCACTTTGATTTAGATACGTACCTTTATTTCGATGTTAGCTATTCCACTAGCAGCGATGAAATCGATGGTTTTGGGGGAGGGGCTGTTTTCATTACGAAAGATTCGATTACAAGCATGTCTACAGAGTCTTGGATTGGAGAGCAAATCCGTCAGTTCCACGAGTCTAAAACAAAGGAGCAATCACTATGAGTGATCGTACGTTAGTATCTTTAACAATCTTAGAGCAAGACTTTGTAAAGCAAGCAGAGCTTTTGGATGGTTATGATGAGTTTAAGAAGCCAACTAGTGCTTTGGTTACACTAGACTATTTCGATTGCTCGGATGCTTGCTTAGACTTCGAAGGTGAGTTGATAAAAAACAAGGTCCCATTTGATAAGAAATGGGACGGCACAACGTTCATTACAAAAGGATTTTCATTCGGTCGACTATTGGAAAACGGTGAATTTCAAACTAAGTCGTTTGAAGACAATAATCATAAAATGGTTAGGCTTGATCTCCTTGTTGAAGCACAGCGCGAAGGCACCATGAATGAATTGATATCTCAATGGGTAGAAGAAAGATTCGTTCTACCATGGGATAAACAGATCGAAATCTTAAATCAGACCTAAACCCATTACCTAATATCAACACTTCCCCCAGGAGTGCCGCCCCTGCCATATGGTTGGGGCTTTTTCTTTGGCTGACTCTCCACTAACAGGCCATTGCATTTCCTACGCGTTCCGAGGCCCACCCTCTATCCCGCGGTTACCTTTGCTGCCCCTCTAGCGCTCGTTCCTCACTAAGAGTGGCTTATGCTCGTACCTCGCACTTAAGGAGAAATAGAGCGCATTGCTCGCGCCAGCAAAAAGACGCTGTCACGCGAAATGCAGTAGCTCTATTTTTTTAGAACCTTTGCTTAGAACCTCTATACACCGCCACAACAGCCACGCCAACGGTGGAGCGCGATTGGCATGGCTGTTGTAGAGTTGGCGAGTGTATTAAATGTGTGGCTTCGCCATCTAAAAGCATTTCAACGCTTTTCTTAACGGCTTCGCCTAAAAAGCTGACCCTCTTCGAGCCCTATTGTGTCCCGTTTGTCCGGCGACAAGTCAACAAGAATACTTGCATATATTACCTGTTAGTTTATGGTATTTTAATTGTTAATGGCATATAATTAAGGATAGTTAATTAGAGTTACTTTGTTTTAAATCAGATGCTTGGGGGCAGATATGATTAAGATTTTAGAAAAGACAATTTCAATGCATAGAAATAAGCTTCGTGTATTTCTAGACGGAAAATATTTATCAACGGCAGGTTTTTCCGGTGGTGCATCGTTCACGCTCAATGCCGATGTTGAAAACAAGCGGTTTAAAATTGTGCTCGACAAGCTGGGCCCTAGGTCAGTTACAAACTCAAAGAGAAATGGTAACCCGAGACCCGTTATTGATTTAAAAGCGGATGAGTTGAGCTGCTTTGGTGACCAAGTCAAAGTATTGATCACTAACGGGGAGATCCTGTTTGTTGAAATGCACACAGAAGTTGAAATAAACGAACGTGAATCGCGCTTTATTGAAAATGGCAATACTGGGCAATCAATATCAAAGGTTTGTTATGACTTCGATACTCGTACACTTGATATGAGCAAGGGCTTAGAGAATGAAGAGCCAGAACGATTCTTTAATTTGCAAAAATCAGGTGTGAAAGCTGAGATCATTAATTTCTCCGGAGAAGTTCAAGCTAACCACGATTTTTACCTTAGCTGTGCGCTAATCAAGACCCTCCAACCCGCTGCCCTGAATCTTACAGAAGCAAAAATCGGTGAATCACTGTTAGCGGCCTTAACGCATTCGATGAACGCAATGGGTTATCACTATTCTGAAGACCACAAAACATTTATTTCCCGCGGCTTATCTCACGCTCAGGTAGCTGAGTACTTACAACATGAATACACGCTATTTCACAAAATAGACCACTTGTTAGGTAATTGGCGCAAAGCGCGAATCAAAGAGCGATTCACCCGCGCATCTCGTAAGATTGCTGAAGGTAAGCAATTCGCTGTTACTGGCTTGTTTCATGGTTTTGGCGTTCTGTGTTCAAGTGTCGCTGAAGGTTTAAGCCGCTCTGGCCTTTCACACTTTCAGAAAGCAGTGGTTGAGATTAACGAGAAGTATTTCAATGTCAGCTTAGAAAACAATCCAATCTGGGAAGCGAAGGCAGAAGAGGAACAGTTTGCCATTTGTATGCCGATTCAAAATGTAGACGTGTCGAGAAATGCGGTTCTTTCTGAGATAAACACAGCCGGAATTCCGTGTGAAGGTAGCTCGATCAGTGGCCGCTCTAAAAACAAAAATGCGTCAGCAGAAATGCACTCAGTAACCGGAGGTTGCTTTATTGATTGGTTGCACTGGCAGAATGTTACAAACCCAATCATTACCCAGTTTGAAAATGTGGTCCCATATAAATCATCACTTTCATACGCGATCATTAAAGACACGCTGACGCAGGTGTTTGGTTATGAAGTGGTAGACATGACTGTAAAGGGTGAAGATTTTGGCGCATTAGAGCATCGCAATCGACTTTGCTGTATTGGCTTTTGTCAGTCCTTGTCTATCGACTATTCAGAGTGCCAACCCGCGCAATTCCAACCGACATACGTACATCGCACTTTAGGTGATGCGCTTGAAGACATCCCACAGAGTGACCCAAGTTATAAGGCGTACACATACCTTATCGATAAGCAAGAACGTGACATTAAAGCAGGCAAGGGGTTCCGCCTCCAATGGTTAGACGCGCAAGCCGAGAAGGTAGGCGTTATCGGAAAGGGCTATCAAAAAGCTCGCGGAACTGAGCCCTACTTGCAACATAAAACCGAAAAACTTGCTCGTTTGTTTACACCTATTGAACATTGCCGTGTGAAACAGATTCCAGAGGTTTTTGTGAGAGGCTGTTCGCTGACGCTTGCAAATGAAGGGATCGGCCAGTCCGTTATTTATACGGCGTTTAGCTGGGTTGGCGAGTGGGTCGGCGCATGCATAAACCAAGCTTTTTCCACTATTGAGAAACCAAACCAATTAGCAGCATAAAAGGGAATTTATAATGAACATCTATCAAGTAATGCTCACGGAATTACTAAAAACTTCAACACTCACAAGAGGTAAATACTCGCCGAGCGATAGCGTTAAAAATGGGCATCACGTTGCGGTATTTGTCGGTCATGTTCCGGTCATTCTTTGTGGCCCAGCGTCATGCAAGAAATCACACACGGAAGCCTATCGTTTAAGCCAAGAACCTGCTTTTCAAAAGGCGATGAGTGAGTTGAAACTTTCTGGAAAGGTTTCGTCAGGCACTGTTTTCGGAGCCGAGATTGACTGGCAAGACGAATACGAAGCCATTCTGAAATCAAAATCCGGTGTTAGCGAAGCTGGTGGAGAAGGGGAGCTTATAGCGATTAACCTTAGTCAATCTTTAGGGCTAAGTACTTTGATTTGCGTCAACGATAGCTTGGCGAAAATTTTCGATTCGCAGTGCCCAAGATTACAGGATGGCATTGCAATTGCTCTGCTCGCTGAAAGTCATATGTCTAACAAATAGGAACTTAACGGCCATGACAAAGAAAGTTTACCCAAACGAACTAGCTGAAATTGTCACCACATTACTTATCAAACCCGAATTGGTCGGCGAGCTAGAAACCGAAGAGAAGTTCATAAGCTTTATGGATGACATTGGTAGTGTTGTTGCTAAACACTGCGGCGGTGTTGTAACCGGTATTTCTAAGCCTGAAGTGATAGAGGACTTACTGAGTAGTATTCACCACATGCCTATGTTGTCGGTTTCGCCTTGTCCAAGCCTCGCTGATATTAACAACAACGTTTGGACTAATTACGATCCCGAAGGCTGGGAAGATGAAGCCGAGGTTTGTTTTGATGGTATAGAAATTCCCGATCGTAAGCAGATTTCACAATTTCGAAACCAAGTGCAAGACTTACTCAAACTCCATAATCCTGAGAGTTATGTTTTATCTTTCTGTATCCGTGATTATCACACAGACATAGACGATGCTACAGTTGAAAAGAGTTACTCAACAGAACGAGAAGCACTCAAATATTTTGCTTTGTACCTATGCTCGCGCATTGATTGGCTTGCTTGCCCACATCTATCAAGTGAGCTGGCTTACTCTGATAATGATGAAAAGGCAAAGTACATAGGCGGTTTACCCGATGACACTTTAGTGCAGGTTATTGAATATCAGGTGGAACAGATTAATACCAGTGAAGACCTTGAAGCCACGTATTCAATTCAACTCGAAATTGGTGCGAAAGTTTAGACTTAGCTTCAATTTCTACAAAGCGTTGATTGGAAAAATTAACTTAACAGTTTACGTAACGAGGAAAAAATTCTATATGTTTGTTGATTATTGCAGTAAGTGTAGTGAATCAATCTACTCTAGCGATGAAGTAGTCCGCACAGAAAATGGTAATTTCCATTATGAATGCACGGATGAAGGTCATGAAGACACTGGCGGTACAAGTACCAAACAAAGCGATTAATTCGGGATGAACATTTATGAGTGATTTTTCTAGCTTCAAAGTAATGGCCGCTGCAATTGTAATATTCGTTTTTACGGTTCCATTTTTATTTGTTACGCCTATAGAAGCGATGTTTGTGCATGGGATTTGTTCGATTATTTATATACCTATAATTGTTGTTTGGATACGTGATTTTAGGAAGTTTAAGGCATCTAACTTCAAAACATATGAACAATATTGGCATTATCACCACAACATGAAAAACTTTGGGGAATGATATGAAACCATATTTGATAATGTCAGCTTTACTGCTTACTGGGGTCATTCTTGGTTTTTCTTGGATGACGGTCTCGTATGAAATAGCTAAATTTGTCTGTGTCACTTTTGGCTTATCGACAGCATGGATTTATTCAGAGTTTTGCCAGCAATCAGACGATAACCATTAACACCATTTGTGGTCTGTAATGAGAAATCATTTCAGACCACTCTCCCTTATTAGGCCATTGCATTTCCTACGCAGTCCGAGGCCCACCCTCACTCCCGCGGTTACCTTTGCCGCCACTCTAACGCTCGTTCCTCACTGAGAGTGGCTGACGCTCGTCCCTCGCCTTGATGAAAGCCCAATAGGATGCATAGCTCGCGCCAGCAAAAAGACGCTGTCACGTGCTCCGCAGCAATTCCTATTGGCCTAAAATAATTTTGTTAGCTCATGGCTGAATGTCCACCAGCCGCAACCAGAATGCCAACGATGAAGCGCGATTGTCATACCGGTAGCAGTAAAGCTGGTGGCCATAAGGTGTGGCTTCGCCAACTCAAAGCATATCAACGCTTTTCTTAACGGCTTCGCCTAAAAAGCTGACCCTCTTCGAGCCCTATTGTGTCGCCTTTGTCCGGCGGCAAGTCAACAAATATAAATACATTTAATTTTCGCTAGTTTATGGTAATTCATCAGGGGTTTGCTATACTTAAATGGTTGAATTACATGGCTTTAAAATCTTGCTTGGGGGCAAATGAAATGATGATATTCTCAGTTTTTAGCTTGGCACTTTTAGTGTTACCAATTTTGTTCAGTGTTAATGGGTTACTAAGCAAAGACATTGCTTTCGTTTTATTTCACTTGGGGACGGTCTTATCGGTCGGTGCTGTGCCAGTACTTTGGTTGTGCAGCAAAAATTCAACAGCTACTGCCAGCAAAGCTTAAGGACTACCATGAAAAATTATTCTGAAATGACCAGTGAAGAGCTAGACGCATTTAAACCGATGCTTATAACGGCATATAGACTACTCAACACTTTGGATAGCAAATCATTCAAGTCTCATTTACAAACCAATTGGAAGTGGTCTACCAACCAACACCCAGAGGTTTATGCTGTTTGTGAAGAAAAGGCTAATGCAGACATTTCATCCAAGCTAAAGCAGTTCTATCCCGATTTTTCTAAAGCCGTATCCTTTTTGAATTGGTTTACTGAAAGAACCGGTATCAAGATCAAGAAATCTGAGGTCAAAGGGATGCTACATAATTCAAAGCTTGAAGACTTAAGCAATCTCATGTCTCTTATTTATCAGCACACAGGCGACTCAATTTATAACAGCGATATCGAAGTTGGTCGCTTTACTTTCCACGAATTCATTCATGCATATATCAACTATCGCTCGGTACGTATTGGAATTGAACAAGGGCTACCGCCGAAGATCCAAAAAGCATTCGATTTAATGCTCAATACCAAGCCTGTTATTTTTTTCAAGAAAGGACATATGACCGACCTTTTTTTAATCGATGCGCTGAATGAAATCCAGCTTGAAGATAAATTCAATTTCCTTAGATGTGCTAAAACGCATTTATCAACCTGGCGAGTTGAAGAGGTCGACCAAAATGACAACGACCATGACTACTACCATCTGAGTGCTGCTTAACTCACGACCTAGAGGCCAACATGAAAGAGACACTGCAATTTAACGTTATGATCACTTATGAAACGGATGAAGAGGGACCAGTCATTTGTCCAATATCCGCCAAAGAAAATCTTATCGCAGCAATCGAAAACGAGCGAGTTAATGGCGCATTGAATCCCGATGATATCTCAGCAACTGAGATCACAATCACCTAAATTTGAAAACTCTTTGCGACTGACAAGTAAGGACTGACAAAAGGACAAAAAACAGGATATTGAATGCTGAATACGGCGACTGGCGTATTCAGCAGGATCATTTAACAATGAACTATGACCGTGCTCTCCCTTAATAGGCCATTGCATTTCCTACGCAGTCCGAGGCCCACCCTCATTCCCGCGATTACCTTTGCTGCCACACTATCGCTCGTTCCTCGCGATATAGAAAGCCCAATAGGATGCAGAGCTCGCGCCAGCAAAAATACGCTGTCACGCGCCCTGCAGGGACTCCTATTAGTCAAAAAAAATTGGTTAGCTCAAGGCTGAATGTCCAACAGCTGCCAACAGAATGCCAACGATGAAGCGCGATTGTCATGCTGTCAGCAGTAAAGCTGGTGGCCATAAAGATTGGCTTTGCCATCTAAAAGCATTTTCAACGCAATTCTTAACGGCTTCGCCTAAATTGCTGACCCTCTTCGAGCCCCATTGTGTCGCCTTCGTCCGGCATAAAATCAAGCAGATTAACTATCTTTATTTAATGCTAGTTTATGGTAATAAATGGCATTGGTATGTATAATTAACTATAGATTCAATATGTTGGGAAACAGAATGAAAAATTTCGAAGAGATCTTAAATACGTCAGGCTTTGCCTTGAAAGTCCTTGACGTGTTGGTGCGAGAATTTGGAGAACTACCTGATTTTGGTTGTTTGGCGGGGGGGGCGGTGTCAAGCGCCGTTTTTGAATGTTTAGGTTTACCAATCAAACCGCGTTACGCCGATTTAGATGTGTTTTTTCGCGATGTTCATTCAAACCGAGTTTTTAGAAAATTACATGAAGAAAAAATCATTAGTTTGATTGAAGCTGAAATGTCTCGAAGTGGAGTAACCAGCGTTGGGCAAGTGATGTCGCCGTGCGGTTCACTATCTGGAAAGATGGAAACAGCGACAAGTAAAGCGGTGAATAAAGGCGCTTATCAAATTAAAGATTCATTCAAAGTGGGGAAATATAACTTAATCAGCTATTGCTTGAATGATTCTGACAGCGGTGATCTATCGAAGGTTATTGTAGATGGGTTTGATTTGAACTGTACTCAGGTAGCCATACGAAACACGACTTTGACATTCACTACCGATTTTATTGATTTTCTATACTCAATGACGATTAAATGTACCTCGTTTACTACACCTTGCCGCTCTGTATTACGAATGTTAAACAAAACTCAACAGCTACAAGTTGCTGTGTGTGATCGCAGTATTGAGCTCTTGCTTGAGTCGATAAAATCGACCCAGTACATAAACAATACCTCTGCATTTGCCAAGCTTGCCGCTCATGACCAAACACAGCTTTTACAGTTCCTAACATTTCAAGAGAAAGAGCTGGTCAAATCAAGTATCAACCTATCAGCATTTGATCTCAAATTAACGCCTCGCTCTGTAAAAGTAATCGATAACGGTAAAAGCTTTACAAAGTGCTATTTTCAATTCGAAACTATTCGGTCTGCAAAGGTTTCTATTGAATCCCAAATCGTTGAGTTGCTTCTGGAGAATCGTGTTGAGAACCATGTTGGTGTATCGCTTTCATTTGCGATGACATTCATGAACCTACTATTCAAACAAAGCTTAAAAAGGCCAAAAGCAAATGCTGTAGTTCTTCAGGTTTTAAGAGGTCTAGATGCAATCCAAATACGAACTATTAACGCCGTGTTGGGATACACATCTAGTTTTAAAATTCCGATTGCAAATGCACCTAAACTTACAAACCTTATAAATCTTCTGCATGAGCATGATTTAACCTCACCTGAGTTCAATAATGTTGATGAACTAAGTATTTACACCAGAAACTTGAAGTGGATACACAAGCATAAGATTCATCTAATTAATTCAATTTCTCAGCAAGATTGTTTCTACTCCATTTACTTGGCGAAACACCTGAAGCAGCTCCCTTTGGCTCATTGTCAGCAAATAGTTAGTAAGGTTGAAACTAATAAGTTCAGCTTAATGGAACAACACAAAGTACCCGCGCAACTCGATCATGTTTTGGCGAATGTGGATTTAGGCGGATTGTCTTGTTCTGAAATATTGACAGAAAAGGAATTGTTCCTGCTTGGAGTGCAGCAAAAGCATTGTGTGGGTGGATATTTCAGACACATCCAGAAGGGCAGCATCATCTTAAAGTTGCAAGGGAAGGGAAACCGCCCTAATGATGTATCAACCGTTTATTTATTCTGGCGTGAAAAAGATAACTCGCTAGTTATCAAAGAGCACAAAACATACCGAAATTTACACCCTAAAGAGTGTCATCGTATCGCCGCGGAGCAGATAGTTAATTATGTCGCATCGCGAATAGTGGAAATTGAGCAAAAAGAAAATGAAGCAATGTTTAATGATGCAATGAACTCAATACCGATCGAAGTCTATGAACAGCTTGAGACGCCGGACAATGAGCCTAACTACTACATTGAAGAATCCATAATCGCCGCGTAATCAAGTCCATTGCTAACACCCCCCAAGGTTAGCAATGGCAAACTCTCCCTTATTAGGCCATTGCATTTCCTACGCAGTCCGAGGCCCACCCTCATTCCCGCGATTACCTTTGCTGCCCCTCTAGCGCTCGTTCCTCACTGAGAGTGGCTGACGCTCGTTCCTCGCTTTGTTTTAAGCCCAATAGGGTGCATTGCTCGCGCCAGCAAAAAGACGCTGTCACGCGCCCTGCAGCCGCTCCTATTGGACAAGAAGCATTTGTTAGCTCAAGGCTGAATGTCCACCAGCAGCAACCAGAATGCCAACGATGAAGCGCGATTGTCATCCCAGTTGCAGTGATGCTGGTGGCCACAATGCTTGGCTTCGCCAGCTAAAAGCATTTTCAACGCCATCCTTCACGGCTTCGCCTAGATTGCTGACCCTCTTCGAGCCCTATTGTGTCTGGTTTGTCCGGCCTAAATGCAAGGTATTTATTTACGCTAATTGAGTGTTAGTTTATGGTAATAAACTCCATTTGAGTGTATAATTAAATGGTTGAATAAAATGGTCTTTGAGGAAATTTCTTATGTGCCGCAATTGTGATATCGATGGAATGTGTCAACGTCAATGCTCTTCAGTGATTGAATCGCGATTGCAGCTGACATTCGTTGGAGAATCTGATGTATTCGTGACCCCTCCGAACCCAATCAAACTTGATTATCAAGTTGCTCAAAAGGTCAGTGGCTTATCGGCTGATGAACTGGATTCACTTACCAATAACGACTTCAATGGCATTTTTTGGTTTATCGCCGAAAATGAAATCTTGCCATTAATTAGAGCTCAGCTTTTAAAACTCAAAGCGATCACACAACACGCGAGTATCGGGTTTACGGATGCGTACGAGTATGCCGCAGCACTTTGCATCGAAGAACCAAGCAAGACCCCTCAGTTCATTCAAATCAATTGCGAGCTGACTTGTTGAACATGTCGACTCATGGAGAAATAACATGAACATTAAGATCTTGCAGGCTCTCTTTCTTTTTGCGTATTGCTATAAATGCAATTCTGAAGACGAAGCTTTTGAGGATACTGAAGAAGGAATTGAGATTGAAAACATTGCATTCAATCTGATTGAGCAAACTTCTTTTCCACTAGAGAAATATGAAGCAGTGCTAGCGCGTGGCAATGTTTTTGATAGAACAAAGCTAATAGTAGAAGAAATTGTAAAGCTATTTTGCTCTCCAGAGATCTCTGACTCTGACTGTTTCATAGCTTTAAGTGAGAGCCCATTATTTGAAGACCCCGCATTTTTATCCGAGAACGAGCGCAATGTAAGCGCATTGAAGCCTTGGTTATGTACCCGCGATGATGTGCTAAGTCTCAATAATGAACCTAGTGTGATCATGAATGAGCTTAATAATCTTGGACACCTTCAAGGTCTGTGGGATTTTGGTTCAAGCAAAATTTTGTTGATAAAAATTGTTTAAAAGGAAATGAATGATGAACGAACAAGAAAATTTGTTAGCTCAGGGCTGAATGCCCACCAGCTGCAAACAGAATGCCAACGATGAAGCGCGATTGTCATACAGGCTGCAGTAAGACTGGTGGCCATAAGGATTGGCTTCGCCATCTAAAAGCTTTTTCAACGCAATCCTTAACGGCTTCGCCTAGATTGCTGACCCTCTTCGAGCCCCATTGTGTCTCGTTTGTCCGGCCTAAATGCAAGTGATTTAATTACATTTAATTGCTGCTAATTTATGGTATTAAAGTGAGATTTTGCTATAATTTAAACAGTTGGAGAGCAAAGGGTTCTCCCTAAATGTTGCTTGGGGGCATACATGTCAGATTTAAAACACACAAAAAAATCACAGAAGGCTTTTGATGAACTACAAGCGATTGGTGTGCCAGTTCTCAAAAACGGTTGGGGTGGGTACTTTCAGATATCTGGTGAGAGTAACGGCACTGAGGTATGGGCTGAGTATTGGGAAGACAGCTACATCAATCCTAAAATTGAACAGATAGTCAAAAAACATGGTCTCTTACTTGAGTGGCATAACCCTGGCGTACTATGTGTTTACTCTGATTAACAGGAACTAGTAAAGAAAAGATGGAGAATCAATTCTCCATCTGCTCATACAGAAAGAGATGTATTTTGCTCTTTAGATACCAAAAACAAGTAAGGGAAAATAAATGCATTTAAACATAGAACAAATTACCGAGCTGGTACTGGAAGCTACAACGTTGGAAAAGATTGAATATGCCTTAGATGTTCTTCGTTTCCCTAATCTAAATGCAGTGATTCTTGATATAACAGCTAATCAACGTTCATTATTGATAGAGCAGTTAGAACAAAATGATTGCGAGTTAGCTATAAATGGTCAGATATAGAGGAAATGGCGGTCATTACAATTTGGTGAAGATACATTATAAAATTAAGAAACCGTTTTCCTGACAAATCGATATAAACCATCGCTATTCACTAAGAATAGCGATGGCCAACTCTCCCTTAATAGGCCATTGCATTTCCTACGCAGACCGAGGCCCACCCCTCCCGCGTTACCTTTGCTGCCCCTCGTTGTTCGTTCCTCACTATGAGGGGCTGTCGCTCGTTCCTCGCCTGATGAAAGCTCAATAGAGTGCATTGCACGTGCCAGCAAAAAGACGCTGTCACGCACCATGCAGAAACTCTATTGGCTTAAGTAAATTTGTTAGCTCAAGGCTGAATGGGCATCAGGACAACCAGAATGCCAACGGTGAAGCGCGATTGTCATACTGGTTGCAGTGATCCTGTTGCCCATAATGCATGGCTTCGCCAGCTAAAAGCGTTTTTAACGCAATCCTTCACGGCTTCGCCTAGATTGCTGACCCTCTTCGAGCCCTATTGTGTATCGTTTGTCCGGCGGGAATGCAATAACTTTAATTATAAATATTAAGTGCTAATTTATGGTAATTGTGTGTATTTTTTCCTATAATATAGTGACTTAAAGAGATGGTCTCTTTATGAATTGCTTGGGGGCAAAAACATTATGAGTAACGAAAATTTAAGCATTAATGCGTACAGTAAGACAGCCATTAAAGCATTGGCAAAACAGCTTGATACTGGCAGTCAGTTAAACGTGCAAGGTGTAGAAGAACTGACGCGAGCTATCTTGGCCGGCAAAATCCGTGTAGAAGCCCATGCGGATAACACTTGGCGTTATGAAGAACTTGCGGGTGATGTATTTAATCCAGAAGTGAACAAAGACTTATGTCCTAAGCAGTTAAAGCGAGAAGAACGAAACTTTAAAGCTCGAATTCAGCGAGCAGGGGTTTGGTTCGTTGAAAGCTCTTATTGGACTGGCCGAAGCTGGGAATCTATTGAAGGGATTTCAGATAATGCGATCGGTGGTTTTGTAGGGGCTGACTTTTTCGGTTCCGGCTACGAGTATCAGATACTCGAAGCAGCACTTATTGCTTACAAGAAACAAGATCTCGATGCAGATGGTTATGTTATTGACCCATTACGCAAAGCAGTGGAGAAAGTAGCATGAGCATTTTGAACCAACTGCAAAGTCAAATCGAAAAACAAACTACTCTTGCGACTTCGCTTGTCACGCTTCAAGCACTGACGACAAGCAATGAAACCGCGATTCATAATAAAAACGCAATCCTGGCATTCGCAAAGTCATCAAGTACCAGTGCTGCGTTGTTGAATTGGCTTGAAAGCCTGGAGCCAAACAAGTTTGTGGTGGAAGGCCAGAACGAACCTATTGATAGCAATTTCAACGGTCACGACATTTATCAACTGACCATCTCATTTGATGAGATGGAATTATCTCAGAAAGTCGTTGATGAAGTTGAAACGACAGGGTCGGTATTTGTTGGAGATTATCTGTACAGTCGATCGGTGGTCTTACCGTCCGAACTTTCAGAAGTTAAAAATGAGGCAGAAGAGTTCATTACTAAGTTGGCGGAAGAAGTGATCGACAACTTTAAAAGTGGCCGTTACCTAGACCAGTACATCCCACAGATTAATGACCTATATACAATTGACCTATTTCTGTATCAGAATCAAATGACTGATTTGAATACGTATATTTATGCAGATACCGTTAACACTGCTGATAAAGAAATGGCGGATGAGTTGTTTAATGAAGCGAAGGACGATCTCAACACAAAGTTTGCTGACGTCATTAAAGCGGACAAGAACGGCGAGATCTCTTATGAGTGCAAATATTTGGACAACGTCTTATCTCGACAATCACTGATAGCCCAAGGTTGCACAAAAGTGGCGTTTATCCATGCGCTTTGTATTTACTCAATTCTCAAAAAGCTGACGTTTGGCCAACAAGTTTACCTACTTCGTAAGTTTCACTTAACGACACCAGTTACTTGTTTTGAAACATGGTTCGAAGATCTTTTAGCTCAATACCAAGAACTGACTGAACTACAAACTAAGCTCCCAGTGATTCAGATGTCAAAAATCTAATCCTGATACTTTTTAAGGCTTCGTTGGAGCCTTAAAAAGTGCTCTCCACTATCAGGCCATTGCATTTCCTACGCGTTCCGAGGCCCACCCTCAGCCCCGCGGTTACCTTTGCTGCCAATCTACAAGCTCATTCTTCGCTGAGAGTGGCTCACGCTCGTCCCTCGCGTTATTTGAAGCACAATAGAGTGCATTGCTCGCGCCAGCAAAAAGACGCTGTCACGCACACTGCAGAGCCTCTATTGTGAGTTCAATATTTCAGCTCAAGGCTGAATCTCCACCAGCCGCAACTAGAATGCCAACGATGGAGCGCGGTTGTCATCCCAGTTGCAGTGGTGCTGGTTGGCATAATGCTTGGCTACGCCAACTAAAAGCATTTCAACGCAATCCTTCACGGCTTCGCCTAGATTGCTGACCCTCTTCGAGCCCTATTGTGTCTGGTTTGTCCGGTGCAAAGTCAACATTTATACTTTACTTTAATTGGTGCTTGTTTATGGTATTAAATGACTGTGAATGATAAAATATAGATAAGAAATCAATAGAGTGAGTACATATTATGATTGAAGAGCAAGTTCTAAAACTACTGGTAGATCCCAATATTATAGCGTCAACCATTGAAGGACTTTGTACTCTATTAGCGTCTCTCATTCCGTCATTCATTGGGTATCGCATTTTCATGCGTTGGAATGAAAAACGACAAAATGACAATCTTGTTTTACGCCTGGCAAAGCAAGTGAAATTCTTCCAGTCAGTTGAGCAAGTTGCTATCGAACACACAAAGCTGTCGCAGCGTGGATTGAGAGCAAAGGTCTTTGAGGCTCATGCAATACGTGGCTATGATCAGTTCACACCGAAGAAAATAGAACGGTTGATTGAAAACTACGAAGCCCGAACCGATGAGTTAGTGCCAACTGAGCATTAAACCCCGAAGGATGAGCTATGTCATTAGGCACAGCTTATCCTCGCGAACGAGCACTCCATTACCAGGGATTCTCCCTAAGCATCACCGTGGCCCACCCACCATGCTTGACCCTAAAGATCAAAAGCCAAATTCGAGTAGATGTCGTTCCTCCCTCCACTCTAAGATGAAGTTCAATACGCACAAGCTAAGCCAATCAAAAACACGATTGTCATAGCTTGTGCAGATGTCTTGAACTCTTTGTTTGGTTAAGCTCAAGGCTGTATGTCCAATAGCGCATTAACGATGCCAGCAAAAAAAGACTGCTGGCATCGTTAAAGCAGGAAGCTATTGGCCATGATGATACTGGCTACGCCAGTCAGTTTATAACGCTTTTCTAAACGGCTTCGCCTAAAAAGCTATCCCTCTTCGAGCCCCATTGTGTCCCGTTTGTCCGGCGACAAGTCAACGGAAATATGTGTGTTTTGTTGGTGCTATATTATGGTAATTTAGTGGTGATTTGCTATAATTACCAATGTTGAAGTTTAATAATTTAACATTTTAAATCAGTTGCTTGGGGGTAAACATGGAACATTTCTACCAAATCAAGACTCGTTCAGAATTCAAAAAAATCATGAATCAAATTAAGGCGCAGAACACTAAAGCTGATTTGCTTTACGATTGCGGCTCCAGCTGTGTAACCGATGGCAACCAAAGGGAGTGTCTTTATCGCACTACTAAGTTTAAAAAGGGATTGCGAGAGCTTACAGTTTCTGAACGCTTCTCGATGGCTTGCAGCATTACAACGCCTGTTAAGTTGGATATTGTCCGCGAAGTGTTTAGCCTTCCTGATTGCCAGATGAACACGCCTCTTTGTGAGGTACCATTTTTCAAGTGGCTTTGCGCAAACATCAATGATTCTTCAGAAGTGACGGGCTTTTTCAATCTTGATCTCGAAAACTTCCTTGCTACGTTAGAGTATGACAGCACATTCTATCGTTTAGGCCCAGAGCAATTTAAAACGGTTAAATATGCTCATTCTCAATTTTTCTACATGAAGCACAAAGGTACACTCGAATTAAATAACACTGAGCCAACGGAGCAAGATGAGCCAACGGAGTTAGCACCGGTTTCAAGTTCAGATCCCGTTCTCGCTGAGTTGGCCACCTTTACGGCGAGCGGTGATACACTTCTGATGCCTAAAGAGCAACTCAATTACTATCCCCAACTAAAAACGCTTTTACAAAAAGCTGACGGTGTTTACCGAAAGAATGCTTTTGTGTTTAAGGGTAAATGTGCTTCAGAAATTCAAGCGAGATTGCTTGAAGGCGAGAAGCTTAATGACAAGAAAAAGTTTCAAATGTTTTGGACTCCGGAGAAATTGGGCGTTAAAGCGATTAAGAAACTAAACCTTAAACCTGAGCACACATGGTTCGAACCGTCAGCAGGTGTGGGGAACTTGGCCGTGTTGGCTCGACAAATCTCTGATCGCGGTACACTTGTCGAAATACACCCTGACAATGTTAAACAACTGGTCTCACAGGGCTTCGATGTAACTCACATTGATTTCATGCAGTTTCACGGAGGGATGTTTGATCGCATTATTGGTAACCCGCCATTTACTAATAATCAGGACATTGAACATATCTTAAAAATGTACCATGACCATTTGCTCCCTGATGGCGAGATGGTTTCATTTGCAAGCCAGTCTTGGTTGGAAGGTAATCAAGCAAAACAGGTAGCTTTTCGAAACTTTTTAAAGAGTGTTGGTGCAGAGATTGAACAGTTAGATGAGAAGGAGTTTTCCTCATCGGGCACCAACGTAAAAACCACGATGATCCACATAAAGAAAGCGAGTTAAATATCTAGCTCCCTCCCTAAAGTCCTCAATTTGAGGACTTTAAATTTACTCTCCACTAATAGGCCATTGCATTTCCTTCGCGTTCCGAGGCCCACCCCTCCCGCGTTACCTTTGCTGCCACACTGTGTTCGTACCTCACAAAGAGTGGCTCACGCTCGTCCCTCGCGTTATTTGAAGCACAATAGAGTGCATTGCTCGCGCCAGCAAAAAAGACGCTGTCACGCACACTGCAGAGCCTCTATTGTGAGTTCAATGTTTCAGCTCAAGGCTGAATGTCCACCAGCCGCAACTAGAATGCCAACGATGGAGCGCGGTTGTCATCCCAGTTGCAGTGGTGCTGGTGGCCATAATGCTTGGCTACGCCAACTAAAAGCATTTCAACGCAATCCTTCACGGCTTCGCCTAGATTGCTGACCCTCTTCGAGCCCTATTGTGTCCGTTTTTTCCGGCGCAAAGTCAACAAATATACTTGTTCTTTTGGGTTGCTAGTATATGGTAATTTATTTTGTTTTGGCATATAATTAATTACAGAGATTAGAAACATTGATTCAATTGCTTGGGGGCAAATCATGATTAAACCAATTCTTGTAACTGTTACGTTTTCAGAAAGTAACCTATTTAGTGAAAACAAATCGTACTCTGTTAATGAATTCGAAGCATTAGCATTCAAGGTTGCGGCAACAGAGGAGCTTGGGGGCGCAAAAACAGATATCATCATCGACTTTGATAATGGTCAGCAATATGAATCTGAACTATGCATTGGTCAATCATTAGAGTCTGACAAGGGTATTGAAAAACGCCTGCGCCAACTGAAGGAATACTTTATTGCGAATGAAGCTCGTTTAAGCGCCACCAATAAACTTGAACATAAATTTCTTACTCTTGTTGACCTTTCAGACATTGATAACACGGAAAACCAAGCAGCTTTGTTTGAGTTCATTAAGCAGGAAGGGATCCGAAAGGAAGAAGCGCAAAAAAATGCTTACGCAGAAAAACAACGCAAACTTGAACTGAGAAGAAAAGAAGAAGCGATTTTTCGTGAATCGTTGAACATTCCAGAAGACGCAAAAGCCGTTATTGTCGCAAGCTTCACAAGCCCATGCCCATCATCGGATCCCTATGCGGATTACTATGCCTCCAAAACAGATAACGTCATTATTCTCGCGTGGTCGAAACACACAAGGGATCTATTCTCTGAGATGCGAAAGGCGGCGTTAAATCACGAATCAACTAAAGCCTTGAATAACAAGGAATTAAGCGTTGAACATCGAGAAAAGTATTCTCTTGGCGCAGGTTATTATCTTACTGATAAAGAGTACATTCGAAACGGGATAGAGATTAAAAAAATTACATTCAAATATTCCAAAACTGACGAGGACAAAGCTCGCCGTATCCCAATGGGCGAAATTGCTATTCCTGGGTATGTTGCTCGTAATGTTGAATCTGAAAAAGACACCAACGATGAAAACAGCGCGGCGGAAGTTAAGCCAGCTTTAGGGGCCATGAAAGTGAAACCTATTGAAACGATGGTACATAGCACTGAGGGACACACAATATTTGTTGTGAACCTTGAAGACCGCGTTGATAAACCGATGTTTATTAAGCTTAACGAACTCGCCAATTCCCATAAGGGCTACTATTCGAAATTCTCAAAGGGTGATGCAAAGCCAGGGTTCCATTTTAGAACCATTGAATCGGCCCAAACTTTTTGCACAGCCATTGCAGGTTCGAACGCTGAGCTCAGTACGCCTATTCATTCGAACCCAAACACTAACCAAGCCGAAGAATTCACCAGTGAAGCCGAAGGCGCTCCGTTCCTGCAAAAGCTTATCGATAAAAAATCAGAGCAAGACCAAACAATCAGCGTTTGGGTTGAAGCTTGTGAAGCAATAACGTTTGTGAACACCGATGAGCCGGAAGAACCAGTAAGAAACGTTAAAGGCGAGGAGCTGATACGTTTTGCTAGCTGTTTTTTAATGGATGAGGTCAAACGCGTTAAGGGCGTAGGGGTTATTCGATATAAAACGGCGGTATTTAATGTTTACTTTGCCAGCAACAAAAGCAGCTATATAAATTAAAAGGTCGTTTATGGTTACCGCATCTTATTACAACATCGATGGTACTGGCGTTAAAATGAAGCCCTTACAATTGGCGAGTACTATCGATGAAAGCATAGAGTTATGTTTGAGCTCATTTGCTGATCAAGGCATCACTTTGCTGACGAAGGCGAAGCATTTCGTCACCTTTGAGGTAACCGTTGATTCAATCAGTTATAAAAAGGAAGACAAGGAAAAGGAAAACCCGATCGTCAGGAAAGTTAAAGCTCGCTTGCTGCTTCATTATTAACCCTAATTCCTTGCGGTTCACCGCAAGGAAGCTCTCCCTTATCAGGCCATTGCATTTCCTACGCAGACCGAGGCCCACCCCTCCCGCGTTACCTTTGCTGCCACACTAGCGCTCGTTCCTCACTAAGAGTGGCTCAGCTCGTCCCTCGCTTTGTTTAAAGCCCAATAGGATGCAGAGCTCGCGCCAGCAAAAAGACGCTGTCACGCGCCCTGCAGCGGCTCCTATTGGACAAGAAGCAATTGTTAGCTCAAGGCTGAATGTCCACCAGCTGCCAACAGAATGCCAACGATGGAGCGAAGTTGTCATGCTGTCAGCAGTAAAGCTGGTGGCCATAAGGATTGGCTTCGCCAGCTAAAAGCGTTTTTATCGCAATCCTTCACGGCTTCGCCTTGATTGCTGACCCTCTTCGAGCCCCATTGTGTCTCCTTTGTCCGGCGCAAAGTCAATGAATTTATTTGCATATTTTTGGTGTTAGTTTATGGTAAAAAACTGCGTGTTTGCTATAATTTAAACAGTTGGAAGACATGAGGTTTTCCACATAAATCATATGCTTGGGGGCGTTATGAACACAGTTATTCAAAACTTAAAAAACATCCAGTTCTGCCATGTGTTAGGCGGAGCAAAGTCGGTTTCTGATATCGATTTCATTTCCCTAGTAGAAAATGAAGCAGGCCATTTTGGTAATTTTGCCATGAAGGACGCTGAGACAGGCATGGTGCGTCTACATAAGCTTGTTCTAGCAACCAGCCCTAACACGGAGACATATCAACGATTGATCGATTCTATAAAGAGCGGAAACACTGAAGATATCGTTTTCTATCATGTAGAGCCTCTTACATTCCCATCAATCGAAGACATGATCGACTATATGGGAATCGAAGGTATTAACGCCGATGAGCAGGAGCTTAAGATCACAGACCTTAAAAGTCTGGAGGTGGCAGCATGAAGGCCAATATTTTCATTTTGCTAGTTTGCGCGTGTATTACCCCTTCAGTAATGGCGATCATTGAGATGGAAACAGAACAATATCGCAGTGTATACATGAAGGACATCTCGGTATCAGTAGTGGCGAAGGGATTGGAGGGAGATAAAAGTAAATGTGCTTTAACAGCGCACTATCGTGGCCATACGGTCCAATCGAGGGAATACTTAACCGATAAAGCACCAATATCGGCGCGAGATTGTACGACTCAGGACAATATCAATCGGTTTGCCGTAAAGGCCCGAAAAGTACTGAGAGACAAAATACAGTCACTACAGTAAATAGTATTCAGTGTTTACGGTAGTTGCCGTAAACACTGAATACCAGGCTCTCCCTTAATAGGCCATTGCATTTCCTACGCAGACCGAGGCCCACCCCTCCCGCGTTACCTTTGCTGCCCCACGTTGTTCGTTCCTCACTATGAGGGGCTGTCGCTCGTTCCTCGCTTGATGAAAGCCCAATAGGATGCATTGCTCGCGCCAGCAAAAAGACGCTGTCACGTGCTCTGCAGGGATTCCTATTGGACTAATGAAATTTGTTTGCTCAAGGCTGTATGTCCACCAGCTGCAACCAGAATGCCAACGATGGAACGCGATTGTCATACCGGTTGCAGTGATGCTGGTGGCCAGAATGCTTGGCTTCGCCATCTAAAATCATTTCAACGCAATTCTTAACGGCTTCGCCTAAATTGCTGACCCTCTTTCGAGCCCTATTGTGTCGCCTTTTTCCGGCAGGAAGGCAAGAACAATATTCACATTTATTTGGTGTTAGTTTATGGTAATTAATTGGTGTTTTTAGTATAATTAGTTATGTGCTTGAAACAGCAAAATTAATCTTGTTAGGGGTATCAATCCATGATTTATCTAGTTAACGAATATGGTCACTACTTTGAAATCTCAGCCAAAGCATGGGAGGTCTTTGACAGCTATTACCTGCAAAGAGCGGGTTGCGACATATACACGTCAAAAAGCTCGATGTACGAGGCATATATGAAATCGACTGGACTCAAACTTGATGAAATCGAAGGTAATGAAATCAAGATTGATGTGAACGAAAAGAATGAACTGATTGAGAGCTCACACAGCAAGACAACAATCATCGAAGATGAAGAATACGATGATTGGCTAGCAGCTTATCAATTGTAGTGTGTAGTACTCTAACGGACTGCAACATAGCTACATTAGAAATCAAATAATAGACATAAAGCTTGGGGGCAATATGAAAAATCACAATTTATGCATACCAGAAGTTATTTCGAAGCGACTCGCCATCACTGAGTACGCAGATGGCCGAAGAAAGGTACAAATTTCTAGCAACATGCTCGATATGATCGGTTTGCCTGCTGAAACCAAAGTCGTTGAACGCGTATTGGATTCTGGCGGTTACATCATTGAGCGTGCCGATGCTCAGATGTTTTGTCGTAAGCCTAAAAAGGTGTACCAGAGAGAATACAAGACTCGCCGTTCAAACCCTTTTGAATCTGTGATTGAAACAACCTCTAAGGCGATTTTAAGTAGCATACCCACTTCAGCGAAGTTTGTTCATATCACCATGCTTTATGGTCGAGTGATCGTTAAAAGTGTGGTTGATAAAGTGGCCGAGCGATTGGCTACTTTCATGACCTCAAAAAAACCTAACACAGTGTTTGCCGCTTGCAGTTCAGGCATTGATGCCCATGCCGCGCAAAGCGTTGGTTTTGATATCGTGTCGGGTTTAGACTGGCGTCCAAATGAGGCCCGAGACAAAAAAGATCTTACTGAAACAGGGATGCTATCTTTCCTGTCCAATATTAAAGGACTCAAGCATTTTTTTAACGAAGACATTTACGAATTATCAAGCAGTTACGTAAAGCACATCACCAAGGGTAACCCTTCGAATCTATTCATAGTATCTTCACAATGTGATGACTTCAGTGTAGCTAAATCGAGCGGTGCGAAGGCAGATTCATTGGCTAACTTATCAAGTACTCTCGACATGATCTTGCCAATATTGTCTTTTATCAAAGAGATGGGTTTTCCAATGGTCATGATGGAAAATGTTGCCCCTTTTGGTAACAGCCAGATGGCGGATGTTTGGGACCTTCAGCTTCGAAGAATGGGGTATCAAACTTACTCCAAAATTATCGATGCACGTGATCATGAAGGTCATACGAGCCGAAAGCGTTTTTTTTCATTCGCAAGTATTCTACCAGTGCCATTTGAGTGGCCAGAAACTCAAGCTCGACCGGAAACACCGCTATGGGATCGTTTAATAAAAGGCAACCTAGAACGTTTTCGTGATGTTAGCCACTCTGTAAGCCTTCAGAAAGGAGTGGAGACAGGTCGCATTCGAATGATTGACCGCCATAAAACACACTCACCAACCCCACTAAAAAGCCAACTTAGAATGTGTAAGGACAGTGTTTGTATAGAGGGGGAAAATGGGGAGATTCTGTTTCCAGATGAAGCCCTTTTGAAAGAGCTTATGACAATCCCGAGTGAATTTAATTTGGATATTTCAACCACCACAATCGCTTCGGAAATTATTGGACAAGGCGTGGATTATTCACTATACCAACAGCTCATGTTGTCAGTTAAACAACATATGGAGTTATGTCGTCCAGTGGGGGAGTCTGACAACTATCAATACGGTCTAGCGGTCTAATCCAAATGGGAATACCAATGCAAGATTTAGTGATAATTCATGAAATGGATGGAGAGGATGAACTGTACTCTCTTCATTTTATAGGAAAGGCGGAAGACTATGGATTCAGTGATGAGTCCGATTATCTCACTGCCGTTGATGCCCATGAAATCGCTGCTGAAGTGGCAAGAGAAACGGATAGTCAAATTAAATGGGAAGGCACAAAGCCTTCGTGGTGTTAAGGGAAATGAATATGAACAACACTGCATTAAAATTGGTATCAAGCAATGATGATTTCAAACACTTCCAAACGGAAGAAGAGATCAGGCAAGAGTTTGCACTTTCAGCGAAAACCAGTATCGCGAGAAAATCAGTAAGCGCACCACTAAAGCAATTCATTGCACAGTTTCCGCATTTTATTGATGGCTCAGCGCTCAATTACGCAAAAGGTCGTGAGGAGCATTGCTTAGACACCATTGCAATTAGCGAGCTGGCGGGTAATTGTCGCGAATACGACTACACGTTTAAGCCCGACATTGACGTGCTCAAAGCCCATTTCAATTTCGTCTACTGTGGCTATTGTGTTAATACTCTTCCTCCGGCACCTCGGATGCAGGTTTGGCGTACTTTGGCCAAACTTTGTAGTGAATACAGAGGTGTTGTTGTAGTGTCGGCTCGATCCAACACAGACCGCAGCATAAAAGGGGCTAAGTGTTTTGATGGTGTACGTACATCAAAACTTGGTACCTTCCAGATCGGCTATAAGAAAGACCAATTAAAACAAGAAGCGTTAGAGCAATTCGAATATGTTGAAGAAATCGGGACCAAAGGTGCATACCGAATCGTAATTTGTAGCCATAATCCAATCACGCTTTAGATTTCTAGACTCTTATGGGGCCCATAAGAGTTACACTCCATTATCAGGGATTCTCCCTACGCATCACCGTGGCCCACCCACCATGCTATACCCTGCTCGTTCCTCGCTACGCTCAAGGCTGTATGTCCACCAGCCGCAACCAGAATGCCAACGATGAAGCGCGATTGTCATACAGGCTGCAGTAAGACTGGTGGCCATAAGGATTGGCTTCGCCATCTAAAAGCTTTTTCAACGCAATCCTTAACGGCTTCGCCTAGATTGCTGACCCTCTTCGAGCCCCATTGTGTCTCCTTTGTCCGGCGCAAAGTCAACTTATTTAAATACATATAATTGTTGTTAGTTTATGGTAATTGTTTGGCGGTTTGATATAATGAAAACAGTTGGAAAGCATAACGCTTTCAATAAATTAGATGCTTGGGGGCACTTATGAAAACAGTAATTTTTAACTCAAATGTAATCAACGAAGTCAAAAAGAATGGACCCGTTAAACTGGTATGGGCAAACGAACTGGTGGGCGGTGTCCTCACAAATCAAAAACCTGTTTTTACTGAAGAGTCTAAATCAATCGGACTTGAAGCCATCATTCTTGATAGCTATACCGCTAGTGCAATGGTCAAAGTCATGGGTGCGCTGAGCGAAGGCGTCAAAGAAAAGGTGATTAAACGAATCGATTCAGATCGCGCTTATTTTGGAATGTTTGTTGAGCAGGTCTGGAATTGCGTCAAATAATACAATGATTTGAGCCCATGTTTTATTGGGCTCAAACTATTCTCCACTAATAGGCCATTGCATTTCCTACGCGTTCCGAGGCCCACCCCTCCCGCGTTACCTTTGCTGTCACTCTAGCGCTCGTTCCTCGCTAAGAGTGACACACGCTCGTCCCTCGCGTTATTTGAAGCACAATAGAGTGCATTGCTCGCGCCAGCAAAAAAGACGCTGTCACGCACACTGCAGAGCCTCTATTGTGAGTTCAATGTTTCAGCTCAAGGCTGAATGTCCACCAGCCGCAACTAGAATGCCAACGATGGAGCGCGGTTGTCATCCCAGTTGCGGCTGGTGGCCATAATGCTTGGCTACGCCAACTAAAAGCATTTCAACGCAATCCTTCACGGCTTCGCCTAGATTGCTGACCCTCTTCGAGCCCTATTGTGTCTCGTTTGTCCCGCGGTAAGTCAACCTATATATCTTAATGAAATGACTGTTAACTTATGGTAATTTAGTGGGGTTTTGCTATAATTTAAACAGTTGAGAGATATACGTTCTTTCTTAAATATCACATGCTTGGGGGCATACAATGAAAATTTCTTTAGTACAACAAAAAATCAATGCAATTCTTGAAGAAAACCCATCTCTTAAAGTCTACCTAGGCGATTTTAACGCCGAAGAAGTAGAACGTTGTTTTCATGGCCAAAGTCAATCCCCAGAGCGCCGAGCAGCAATTTTTATAATTGATTTTGCCCAACGTGTTCAGGCGTTTGAAGTCAATTTAACCAAAGCCGTTACGGCTACATTGAAGTCAAATGTTGTTAAGTCGTTCACCGATACCGATGAAGCGATCAAGGAGCAGGTCGAACGCTTTAAAGTCGCATTAAAAGGAAAAGCTGACGCTCAACTGGCGGCGGAGTCACGTTGTATTAGCTGGCACGTAACGGGCCCAGCTCGTTTTCCGAAGGCGAAAGCGGAAAAGGCAAACAAGTCAGCGCGTGATGCAGCCGATAACATTTCTGATTTGTGTAAAAAAGCGGTTAAACGTGCGATGAAGCAACTTTTCCCTGAAGGGGATGGCACTATTACAAAGATGTCGAGCTCTAACCCTTCAGTAGCGATCAAAGCGGAATTAGAAACACAGCAACGCAATCATGAGTTTATGAAAATTGCTAATCGTCACGTTCCAAAGGCGTATGTTGCTGCGGGTACCGAAAAGCTAAACGCTGAACAAACGCAAAAACTAAAAGCGACTTTATTAGAAAAGGGCATTCCTGAAACAGAGCTTGAAATCTACATGGAACCAAACCCAATCAAGGTAACGTGGGGACGATTCTCAACAGAGAATAGCAACGCCAAAATCCGCCGCCTGAAAGGCCGTTTAGCCGAAGCGATAAAGCTTGAAGAAACACGCAGTGAAGGCTCTCTAGAAGGTGAACTAGAGAACGGGATTACTTATGGGATTGTCGATGGACGTATCGCTATTTGGTTAGGTGGTAAGCCTGGGAAAGACATCACATCAGCTTTACGCAAGTTTAGCCTTAAATTTTCACCTTCTCGCAATAATGCTTGGGTTCGAGCGCATACAGCTAATGCAGAGGCGGCTTTTAAACGTTCAATTAAACCATTTTTAGAAACCTTGGATACGTCAACGTTCGCGTAACTGATTTAGCCAGTGAGAACGGTCTAAGCCTTCATAAAGATATGAAGGCTTTTTTGTTCAACATTTCTCTCCCTTAATAGGCCATTGCATTTCCTACGCACTCCGAGGCCCACCCTCAATCCCGCGGTTACCTTTGCTGCCCTCTAACGCTCGTACCTCGCTGAGAGTGGCTGACGCTCGTTCCTCGCTGTATTTGATACCCAATAGGGCGCATTGCTCGCGCCAGCAAAAAGACGCTGTCACGCACCCTGCAGTGGCTCCTATTGGGTAATAAACGTTTGTTAGCTCAAGGCTGCATGCCCACCAGCTGCATCCAGAATGCCAACGATGAAGCGCCGTTGTCATCCTGGATGCAGTAAAGCTGCTGGCCATAATGATTGGCTTCGCCAACTAAAAGCATTTTCAACGCAATCCTTAACGGCTTCGCCTGGATTGCTGACCCTCTTCGAGCCCCATTGTGTCTCGTTTGTCCGGTAGGAAATCAAGAACTATAATCTTAATTATTAATGCTAGTTTATGGTAATAAGTGTTGTTTTTGATTATAATTAACACATGAAAAATGTATATAAAGTGCTTGGGGGCATTAAACCATGGAAATACAAAGAAAGCATACGAGATTCGATATCATCTTATTTAAAAATAAGGTCTGTATCGTAAAAAAATCAGGAGCTAAGGGGGAAATTTGGAAGTGGTCTGATTCAGATATGCAAATCAAAATTGAATCAAACATTGATTTTAAAAACCAAAATTACGAGTACCGTGATCGGAACAATCTTCACTCTGAACTTAGACGGTTATATGATCGTGAAACGATGACAATATCTAATGGAAAGTATGTAACCTTTAAGACTGAAGATAAAAAGGTCTTAAGTGGGCTGGTCATCCGAGGTGGTAGAGCACCAACAATTCTCTTAGAAGATGGAACCACTAAGCTAAAGATTGATGCAAGTGATGTTAGAGAAATAACACCACCGATAATTACTACACCAGAAATTTTAAAGAAATGGATAGTGAAAGAGTTGAAGTTTAGCGGTGATGATATATTTCATGCACGAAAATTCTCATTATCGCTTTACAAAGAAAGGGGAATTAATAGGAGGCCCATAAAATTATGGGGGATATCAAGTAATTCAGTTAACGAAACTCGATCTATTGGCGCTCAATTAAATGATTTGCCAATTGAATTTACACAAGACATGAAAGAGCTTTGCGACTCACTGAACGTTGAATATCTCGGTAATGAATTAGCAATTCTATTTTGGTTAGGTATTGGGCGACAACAGTACGTTACTTTAGTGAACTACCTAGCACTATCAGCACGTGTAACTGACTAGTTTTTTCGAATAATAATTTATCTTTTAAGGTTTTATAGTATACTGATTTTTGCAGTGTTTTTTATTGAATAAAGGAGTATATTATGAATAGGGCTTGTCTTTTAGTGATGAGTTGTATTTCAATAAGCAGCTACGCCGAACTGAAACCTCCACACAATTCAAGTAGTTACGATCGTGTAATACCGAATGATAACCATCAGCAAACCTACATAGGAGCCATTGGCTTTGATGATTCAACGGGGAAGTTTACCAACGGATCGGAGACTGGTTCGACGGCACCACCAGCACCAGATGTAGAGACGTTACCAAAACCTAAGCCGAAGCCGAAGCCGAAGCCGAAGCCAAAACCTAAGCCAAAGCCAACTACAGTCGCAATAAACTGTGGTTGTGCCCAAGTTACTGTTCGAGCCGATGGGATAACACCTACACATCCTAGTGGTTGCTTCAACCCCAAGCGAGCTAGAAACTACATGGCAACATTTCCAGGTTATTCAGCAGCTTTATGGAATGGAGCTTATGGTTCTTATTGGCCATATCTTGATTCTGTGGGCTTTATTGCTACGTATAACATTGTTAACCCAGCAAGACCGTATATTGTAAAAACGGAAATTTATTCTAATCATGGACGAAAAACTGTTAATTTGAAAAGCGATGCCTTTGTTTTCTCTCCACCGATTTTAGATACGGCTACACCATCTTGTAGCGTTACTTTAATAAACCCTGCAAGATTGTATAGTGAGTGCGGTTGGTCTGGAAGATGGATGAAATTGATTGGTGCTGGTTATAATTCTGTTAATAAGAATAACGTCAGCAGGTATACTACTTCTGGAGTTGTGGGCAACCTTCCCGTTCATCCAACGTGTCATGGTGGCCCAACATATTTTCATTAGTGGTTAAAAAACAACCAGAATTCATTAGCTTAAGGGGCAACTCTCTTTGAGCTAATGCTTTCGTTACCTAACATATATAAGAGTTTAACCAGTTCTCTCCCTTATTAGGCCATTGCATTTCCTACGCAGTCCGAGGCCCACCCTCATTCCCGCGATTACCTTTGCTGCCCCTCTAGCGCTCGTTCCTCACTGAGAGTGGCTGACGCTCGTTCCTCGCTTTGTTTTAAGCCCAATAGGGTGCATTGCTCGCGCCAGCAAAAAGACGCTGTCACGCGCCCTGCAGCCGCTCCTATTGGACAAGAAGCATTTGTTAGCTCAAGGCTGAATGTCCACCAGCAGCAACCAGAATGCCAACGATGAAGCGCGATTGTCATCCCAGTTGCAGTGATGCTGGTGGACATAAGGATTGGCTTCGCCATCTAAAAGTGTTTTTAACGCAATCCTTCACGGCTTCGCCTAGATTGCTGACCCTCTTCGAGCCCCATTGTGTCCCGTTTGTCCGGCGGCAAGTCAACTAATTTAATTTACTTTATTTGGTGTTAACTTATGGTATTTAATAGCCGTAACCACTATAATTAGTACTGAAGATAAATGATCTTATTATTGCTTGGGGGCATAGTCATGATTTCGAATTCAGGGTTAGTAACACAGTTCAAACAGTACGCGAAAACGCAGGCCGATATTGGCTATGACGTGTTTATCGGTGCTTTCTCAGACAGTGATTTGGAAGAGTTTTTTGCAGAGCGTAACGCTACAGATATCGACTCCGCGATTGCGGCGGCATCTCGTTATACAGCCACTTACTAAGAGTACTGGAGAAGAGTATGAAAACCATCATTCAAAACCTACAAAAAGTGCCTTTTGCTTCAGTAACTGGAGCAGCTCAACGTATTGTAGACATGCGTCTAATCGTTATTGATGAGCGTCCATATGGAACCTTCGCCAACTGCATGATTGTCGACTCAGATAATGGCCGCACCGAGCTCGTTGAGTTGGTCGCCGATCAACCTCTTGCAAAGCTAAAGGACTTCATCGAATCGGTGAAGCTGAGAGGTTGGGAATCGTTGCACTACCCAAACTTAGAAGACGCTGCCGACTTGTTCGACATCTCTAATGATTCGCTTGTTGCTGATTTTAAAATCACACAGGTGCCATTTGAGGAGTACGCAGCATGAACCAATCAAAATTCTTACTCTTCATCTTGCTCGCTTGCATCTCCCCGCTGAAGGTGGCGACAGCAAGCAATACAGCGATCCATTTTTATTCCGGCTTAATCATAAACATTGAAGAAAGCCGCCGCGGTTGCACCATAGTGGCGACATTCGAAGGTCAAGTTATACAAACCGAGCGAGCTCGTTACCAGTGCTTTCGAGATGAAATCGGAAGCTTCAGCTTAAGAGCACAATCAAAAACCAACTAATTCCCCTCAAAGAAGGGGCTCTCCCTTATCAGGCCATTGCATTTCCTACGCACTCCGAGGCCCACCCCTCCCGCGTTACCTTTGCTGCCCCTCTACCACTCGTTCCTCGTTTAGAGCGGCTGAAGCTCGTCCCTCGCTGTGTGTAATGCCCTATAGGTTGCATTACACGTGCCAGAAAAAAGACGCTGTCACGTGCATTGCAGTGATACCTATAGGTCAAAGTAAATTTTATTAGCTCAAGGCTGCAAGGCCAACAGCCGCAACCAGAATGCCAACGGAGAAGCGCGATTGTCATACCAGTTGCAGAACGCTGGTGGCCTTAATGTATGGCTTCGCCAACTAAAAGCTTTTTAACGCAATCCTTCACGGCTTCGCCTAGATTGCTGACCCTCTTCGAGCCCTATTGTGTCTCCTTTGTCCGGTGGCAAGTCAACGATTTAAATTGCAATTTGTTGGTGTTAGTTTATGGTAATTGCTGCGGGTGTTTAGTATACTTAAGTCAGTTGAGAAATTCACCTTGACCTATAAATTCAATTGCTTGGGGGCAAATATGAACTTTGAAAAAACAATGATTCTAGAGAAAGTAAAAATCTTAGCTTCGGACTTGCAGGTTTTCTGGAGTAAGGAAGATTTGAGTGAAACTGAATTTTTCTCTACATCTGAACTAGAGCTCTATTTATATAATAATGGCTTTGCCTCTGAACTCTCACGCTTGAACATGTCTGATCCAGTGAGTGACGAGCGCCTTAAAGAATTAACCGCTCATATTGACGAACAAGTTACTCATCTAAAAACTTTGAAATCCGTGCATGACATTCGTGTGATTGTCGATGTGCTTAAAAACGAGCCTGCATTCTCGAAGTCAAAAGATACAATTTTCGAAACATGGCTGTTGCTAGAGCGTATGTCGTTAATGGTAAATTTGGACGAAATGACAATGCGCGATCTGCATGCCTTGATTCGACATTACGAGCTTGCAGTTCCAGTTGATGCCTTTTTTCAATGGTTGAGTGCGCTAGTGGAGAAAGTTTCAGAATCCCAATCTTTGAAGAATGAAGCTAACGCGCATATTGAACAAGGGCTAACTATTAGTGCAATTCATTGTCTCACATCGGGTGACGCAAACGAGCTTGATGCCGATGTGCTTTACACAATTGGGGTTAACGCAGACAAAACATTCACAACCCCTTGTGGTACTGAAAGGCTGACGTTTGACATTAATGCCGGTTGGACAAATCAAGACTATGAAAAATGGGAAATGAATGAATACTGCCTGCCTTACAATGAGACGCATGCGGCCACCGATTTGGTTGAAGTTTAACACCTAGACGTTGTGAAATTTAGTAAGTAAAGCGCTGTGTCTTGATTCTCTAACTAAGACACAGAAACTCTCCCTTATCACGCCATTGCATTTCCTACGCAGTCCGAGGCCCACCCTCACTCCCGCGGTTACCTTTGCTGCCACACTAGCGCTCGTTCCTCACTAAGAGTGGCTCAGCTCGTCCCTCGCTTTGGTGAAAGCCCAATAGGATGCTGAGCTCGCGCCAGCAAAAAGACGCTGTCACGCGCCCTGCAGGACCTCCTATTGGTCTAAAAGATATTTGTTAGCTCAAGGCTGAATGTCCACCAGCCGCATCCGTCATGCCAACGATGAAGCGCGATTGTAATGACGGATGCAGGAATGCTGGTGGCCATAAGGAATTGGCTTCGCCACCTAAAAGCATTTCAACGCTTTTCTTAACGGCTTCGCCTAAAAAGCTGACCCTCTTCGAGCCCCATTGTGTCCCCTTTGTCCGGCGCAAAGTCAACATATTTAATTACATATAATAGTTGCTAGTTTATGGTAATTTGTCGGCAGTTTGATATAATAGGAACAGTTGGGAAACATAGGGTTAACCAACAGATTGAGTGCTTGGGGGCATGTATGACAATTTCAACTTTTACACACGAAACAACAGGTAAAGAAACATACAAAGCGGTTAAGGTTTTCCTGCCGGAAGTGACAAAAAATGTTAAAGCGGTTTACTGCGTAGAGCTCCAAGCTGTTTTGTTCAGTGGCGGCGAGCTATACACAAACTCATTCATTGATGATTTCGTTAATGAATCAATTTCTGGCAACCTTGAATTTATGCCTGTTTTCCCTATTGAAAAGGACGAGCGCGATAACGTTATCCGTGTTCGTATGGGAGTGGCTGATAAGCCTTCATGTGTCGTAATTGATGAGAATGAAGCCTTTCCCAATTCACTTCATTACCACCATTTCGTCATTTACAACGATGAAAACGGAATCATCCACCAAGTTGTAGACACAACGCAGCAATGTGATGAGCTGATCACCGAGCAGTACCGCCGATTAAAGCGCTCAAACCTGCAATTCAAAGATTTAAGGTATTGGTCTGATAACGGCAACCATAAAGAACGCCTAACAGGTGCCATGGTCTTTTAAGAGGTGAAGCATGAAAGTACGCTCTACTGTCTCAGCGGATGTTTCTAAGTCTGTGATATGGATAAACTCAACAGACTTAAATTCAACGATTAAGGCAATCAAGATCCACGAAATTCTGGTAAAGGATATTGGATACGATGATAGCGGCATGCTAGAGGAGAGTGACCGCGGGGAAGGGGTGTCTATTTCTGTTTGTGATACTACCGAAACGGTCAATGCCCTCAGAGAATCTTATAAGTACGCCAAAAAAGAGGCGGCAAATACCCTAACGACTGAACATCACAAACACCTGGCTGCTGAATACCTCGCAATGTTTTACGATTGATCTCTATATCGACATAACAAATTAACATGCTGCCCCCCAACCCAGCACCCGCCCCTCATTCGTGAGGGGCTTTTTCTATCCTGGTAACTCTCCCTTAACAGGCCATTGCATTTCCTACGCAGTCCGAGGCCCACCCTCACTCCCGCGGTTACCTTGCTGCCACACTAATGCTCATTCTTCGCAGAGAGTGGCTAGTGTTCGTACCTCACACCGAGAAGCATCAATAGACGGCATAGCTCGCGCCAGCAAAAAAGACGCTGTCACGAACTATGAAGAACCTCTATTGATGCAAACCAATTTGTTAGCTCAAGGCTGAATGCCCACCAGCTGCTATATCAATGCCAACCAAAAAGACGGTTGTCATAGATACAGCAGCATAGCTGATGGGCATAACGACTGGCTTCGCCATCTAAAAGCATTTCAACGCTTTTCTTAACGGCTTCGCCTAAAAAGCTGACCCTCTTCGAGCCCCATTGTGTCTCCTTTGTCCGGCGCAAAGTCAACATATTTAATTAGATATAATTATTGCTAGTTTATGGTAATTAATTAGCGGTTTGATATAATGAAAACAGTTGGGAAGCATAGGGTTAACCAACAAATTTAGTGCTTGGGGGCATGTATGAGAAATCAAAAAGATATCGACTTAATCTATAAGAATAACGTACACAACGGCATGATATTCAGCGGTGTGAAACACGTTATGGTAATGACCAATCGCGGTACGGGCTTTCAAGCAATCGATGAGCTGCCAAAGGACACCTATGACCGAATGCTAAAAATGGCTAATAAAAAAGAAGAACAGAAGATCAATGAGCGCCTATTACGCCCAATTATCGAAAAGTACAACTTGCACGGGCTGAAGAATACAGCGCAGTGGCGTAATTCTCTGGACTCACTTGTCCAGTTTTGTTCGTTTGGTGTTGAAAGCTCTGTACTGAAGCGAATTAAAGCGGATCTAATTAATGCTGGTCTTACTTTCAAATATCAATAGGGAATTGAACATGAAGTTTTCAAACTTAAAACCAGAACAACAAGTTTGCTTGGCGTGGACTTCTGCACTTATTAATGAAGAGGGAACCATCTTTTTTGAAACGTGCAGTGGGTTGATGGGTAATTACCCATGGCTGCCTCATGATAATCCGGTCGACAACCTGAAACATATACTAATGAACTGGTCGCTTGATCCAACCTGGGAGCGTTACGGCAGCTTTATCCAAGCCACGGATTTTGATTACCTTGGTATTGATACCGCTGAGCGACTAAACGAAAAGGGCGATCATTTCCTTGCAAATCTGGTAGGGGGCTGGAGCTTTAAACTTCAGTTTAACCGCCTGTCATGTGGTGTTGAGTTGCACACTACAGATGAAGAACTTGCCAACGATTTGATTGGGTTAATTATCGCTAATATGGAAACGGACGACTACAAAGATGCCGCCAGTCGTAAGAACAATAATAAGCACGTTTACGCCAACAAGAGCCGATGCTGTATTTATATTGCTAGTGAGAAAGAGCACAGACAGCTACAGGGGATAGAAGTCATTCTTGACCATGAAGCACAATGGTTGGAATATGCTTTTGATGGGAGGCATTATTTAGGTGCTCGCGAGTTGGTGAACATGCCTAAAATAATAAGCAGCATGCACAGGTAAAAAATGAAGCCGATAATGCCCCTCCGTTGAGGGGCTTTTTTATTTCTTGGAAGTCCCAGACTCTCCACTAATAGGCCATTGCATTTCCTACGCGTTCCGAGGCCCACCCCTCCCGCGTTACCTTTGCTGCCCCTCTATCGCTCGTTCCTCACTGAGAGTGGCTCATGCTCGTCCCTCGCAATGATGAAAGCTCAATAGGATGCAGAGCTCGCGCCAGCCAAAAAGACGCTGTCACGTGCCCTGCAGGAGCTCCTATTGGTCTAAAAGATATTTGTTAGCTCAAGGCTGAATGGCCATCAGCTGCCATATCCCTGCCACCCATAAAGACGGTTGTCATGGATAGGGCAGTATAGCTGGTGGCCATAAGGCTTGGCTTCGCCAACTAAAAGCGTTTTCAACGCAATCCTTCACGGCTTCGCCTAGATTGCTGACCCTCTTCGAGCCCCATTGTGTCTCCTTTGTCCGGCGCAAAGTCAACATATTAAATTAGATATTTTTATTGCTAGTTTATGGTAATTATTCGGCAGTTTGATATAATGAAAACAGTTGGGGAAACATAGGGTTAACCAACAGAATTAGTGCTTGGGGGCATGTATGAAACACCTATTCAATATCGATTTCTCTTCTTCTTCACTGACTGACTTTGTGGGTAACGAAGTCAGCTCTGCTTCGCTTGTGATTCAGGACGAAGGGCTAACCGTACATCTTGAATACAGCCCTGTGCCTTACCGCTCTAGAGTCGTATTCGCAGGTACAATCGGAAGTCTGCGATACAGCGATGATCACTTGCGTATATGGCTGATAGAGAATGGTGCGGATATGAAGCTGATTAATTTCTACCTTCAGGAGCACGTTCTAGCGTCATGTGCCGATGATTCTGGGACCTGTACGTTGATCGCCAAAACTGAACAAGGTGATGCATTTACCTACAAGGTTAGCGATGAGTCTGAAGCTAATATGTTGGGCACCTTCATGTATAACCGAGGGTGGATAATCAATGGCGTAGAAATGGACATTGTGGATTATGAATTTAAACGTGAGACGCCTGAGCTTGAGGCTCCTATGAACGCAAATCTGTTACCGTGAGGTGTGTAAAGTGCTGATAGAATTAAAAAAAATAAGAAGATCTGGAAGTCGAACGATATGGGAAACGAAAGTTTTAGGCCGTGATGTTGAAGTTTGGAAAAAAGAGGGAGAGGAACCTCAAATAATGGACCTGGCGCTAAGTTTTTCTATGTATGATAGTGGTATATCACTTAATGAATTCATTGAACCTGTTTTAAAAGCAGATGCCGGAGAACAGCTGATTATCCCTTCGATTCCGTTATGTGTTTCGTTAAACTATTGTGAGCGGAAACTAAATAATAATCTTACTTGTATGATCGGTTTAGCCCAACGAGAATTAGACTCATATTTAATGTTAAAGATATATGGTAAACAGCGAATTGAAAGTATTCTAAAGAAAATACATAAGCGAATAGAGCTTCGAAATATTAGATCAAAGAAAGTTAACAATCATAATCTGGATTTACTATACACAACGAGATTAGAGCGTAGATTATTATCCATTCTAACCCGCACAACAGAAATATATTAAGGCCAGTTTATGGAGTTAACCAGCGTGATTACAAGAAGCATGGTAAAGATGTATGTGGTTGAGAAGTATAAGCACGATCGTCTTTATGGTCGTAGCGCAAAGAACGGCTGGGATGATGGTTACGGGGATAGAATCGTTGATCGCTATTTTGAGGATTGTATCGCAGGTAAACGGTCGGCAATCAGTCGACACGAAAGCGCGACCGCTTCATATGAGACTGTCGACATGAATCGTGTACTACAGCACTACGCTCAGAACTTAACAAATGAAGAGCTTGAAACCGAATATTTGAACTTGAAAGTCGCCCTAAATTCGGACGCCATGAAGAACGTTACCATTGATCACCTGAAAGAAGATGAGGCGTTAATGCGAAATTGGGCATCAAACAACGTATATCACTCATTGCTAAAGCAGCAATTCCGGTTGCGCATATCCCATGGATACAAGCCAACTAGGAAGGTAACCGGTACCGCCCCCGTTCGCTTCAATTTGGCAATCCAATAATTAAATGCTGACCCCCAACCCAGCACCGCCCCTCATTCGTGAGGGGCTTTTTCATGCCTGGGCGCTCTCCATTAACAGGCCATTACATTTCCTACGCACTCCGAGGCCCACCCCTCCCGCGTTACCTTTGTTGCTCTCAATGCTCGTACCTCACAAGAGAGCAGAGCGTTCATACTTCACGCTTAATGAAACCAATAGGGGCATAACAAGGGCCAGCTTAAAAGACTGCTGTCCCATGCTATGCAGATTCCCTATTGGCACTAAATGAATTTGTTTGCTCAAGGCTGATTGCCTCACCATCCCGCATGAGTAATGCCAACGGTAAAGCACATTGTCATTACTCATGCAGTTGAGCTGGTGGTCAATAATGATTGGCTTCGCCATCTAAAAGCATTTCAACGCAATTCTTAACGGCTTCGCCTAAATTGCTGACCCTCTTCGAGCCCCATTGTGTCTCCTTTGTCCGGCGCAAAGTCAACTTATTTAAATACATATAATTATTGCTAGTTTATGGTAATCATTTGGCGGTTTGATATAATGAAAACAGTTGGAAAGCATAGGGCTACCAACGGTTTAAATGCTTGGGGGCATGTATGAGTAATAGAAATATTGAAGAAGCTACGTATTCGGTCAAAACGTTTGCACACCTTACGGATTGCCACACTCGCGAGACAATAGAGTGTGCCACTCATGAAGAGGCTAAAGAGCGACTTGCTGAGTTCTTGAAGGAACGTGTATGTGCGAGCATCTACCTCAATGATGGTAGGCACATCGAAAGCAATTACCCAAACCCTTACGCGCTATCTCTCGAACTGCGCTACACCGCCAATAAAGTTTGGAAGAATGGCACTGAGGAAGAAATCAAAGAGCTGATTTCGAAGCAAAAATATTAATCCATAACTGGATCACCTGGCTTACGCAGTCAGGTGACAAAACTCTCCCTTAATAGGCCATTGCATTTCCTACGCACTCCGAGGCCCACCCCTCCCGCGTTACCTTTGCTGACACTCTAACGTTCGTACCTCACTAAGAGTGTCTAATGCTCGTTCCTCACATTACTGATTTAATAGGGGCATCTGAAGAGCCAGTTCAAAAGACTACTGGCACTACAGATGCAGAACCCTATTAAAACAAAAGCGTCTATTTGCTCAAGGCTGTTTAACCACAATCCGGCAAATGAAATGCCAACGATGAAGCGCATTGGCATTCCACCTGCAGATCGGCTGGTGGTCAAAGTGACTGGCTTCGCCATCTAAAAGCATTTGTAACGCAATTCTTAACGGCTTCGCCTAAATTGCTGACCCTCTTCGAGCCCTATTGTGTCCCCTTTGTCCGGTCCAGTGTCAACATAATTAATTGACTTTAATTTTCAATATTAGATGCTAATTTATGGTAATTTACTTGCTACAGTACTATAATAACTACAGTTCAAGAGTTTGAGGAATCGCTTAGAACTCAATCATTTAATATAAGTCTTGGGGGACTACGTTATGCCTATCGATAAGAATTTTGCTCACAAACTACCTTGCGCACAAGGTGAACAGTTCAAGCCATTTTACTCTATCAATGTACCAGCTGAAATCCTGGTAAAACTTCTTCGCATTGATGACAAAGGTTCAGTGCTTAAGCGAAGCCAGCGAGAAGTAAATATGAAGCGAGCTCAGGCTTTCGCGGATTACTTAATCGACAATTACAAGCGCTTTTATATCATCCCAACGGTTACTGGTGTAGTTAGCGCGAAGTCTAATAAGCGACCAGAATTCGAACCAATTGCGGAAGGTGCAAAAGTGGGGCACTTATGGGTGTCTATGTGTAACACAATAAAGTTGTTTGATGGTCAGCACCGCATGACGGGTATTGATATCGCGCTAGAGATGTTCATTGATAAGTTGGATGAACTTGGCTTCGATTTGGCCAACATCGACATCCCAGTAATGCTGTATACAAATCTAACACTGAAAGAGCGTCAACTTGGATTCACGGACATAAACCAAAACCTTGCTAAACCACAGCAAAGTATTAGCGATGCGTTTAATTCTCGTGACCCTCTACCAGTATTGGCCCGTCAACTGGCTGAGCAATGTGTTGCCTTTAAGGACTGCGTAGACTTTGAACACAATACAATTACCAAGGCGAGTAAATACTACTTCCCACTAAAAGCAATCAAGGACGTTAACCAAGTGCTGCTAGGCTTGCCAAAGTCGGTTAAGGAAATCAGCGAATGCAAAATCGACCTAGCTAACCAGTTCTGGACGATCGTGAGCCGCGAAATGGGTTGGAGTGGTTTGGCCTTCAACGATGAAACGCCGGACGTGGTACGTAACAAGAATATACTAACTCACGTTGCTATGCTTAAAGCAGTAGCAGTGGCAGGGTTCGCAGCTATGGAACATTTCGGTTCCCTTGAGGCGGTAACCTGGAGCAAGTTGGAAAGCCTGAACTACAGCCGTGACAAGGATACCTCTGATTTCACTGGCCGAATCATCGACCCGATTACTGGTAACATGGTAACGAATAAGGCCGCAATTGACCTTGCTGCGAATAAGCTACTGGTGGCTCTTGATGTGCCATTAAGCGAAGAGCGTAAAGCTCATGAACTGAAATACTTCCCCCAAGAAGTTGAAGAGGTTGTTAACGAAGCTGCATAAACCTCTTGTGATGGCCTTCTACCTGAAGGCCAATCACTTACCTGGCTCTGAGTGAGCCAAGATTTGCACTCCATTATCAGGGATTCTCCCTAAGCATCACCGTGGCCCACCCACCATGCTTTACCCTAGTTCATGAAAGCTCGTACCTCACTTTTCATGAACGAAATCAAAAGATGAAATGCCACAAAATTTGCAACGAAGATGCCAACGAAAAAGAATGTTGTCATCCTCGATGCAGGGCATTTTGTGAAAGCTTTTTGTTTAGCTCAAGGCTGCTTGTCCACCAACTGCATTATCAGTGCCAACGGTAGAGCACATTGTCACAGAGAATGCAGAATTGCTGGTGGCCAAAAGGTTGTAAGGCTTCGCCTTATCTAAAAGCATTTCAACGCTTTTCTTAACGGCTTCGCCTAAAAAGCTGACCCTCTTCGAGCCCCATTGTGTCTCCTTTGTCCGGCACAAAGTCAACTAATTTACTTTCAATATATCAGTGTTAATTTATGGTAATAATCTGAGGTTTTGCTATACTTTAAACAGTTGGAAAACATACTGTTTTATCAACGGACATGCTTGGGGGCATTATGAAATTATCAGCAACAATCAATAACTACTACAGCGTTAACGGCAAACTAATTGGTACGGTTGGCGAAAACAATATTGGACTTACAAAAGGGCGTTTCTTTAGCGTAAAGACAATACAACAAACCGATGGCGCACATTACTGCGAACTGGGAATTAAATACATTCTTGGAACGAAAGGAGAGAAGCCACTGGGTGACATCTTGAAAGAGAAGTTGCAAGCGCTATGTTGTGAGATTCATGTTGGATCAGCAATTGGTAAAGCTCACCATGTTGCTAAAGAGTTATTAGGTCGCAAGTTCAAAGAGCCAACGCTTAAAGAGATCAAACAATACAAAACTTGCACAGTATCTAGATATGAATGGAAGGTTATGGGGCGCTCAATCATGATACAACAGACAGCATACCCAACCACTCAGCACAGTGAACTTGAAGTATTGTAAGGGCAGGGCGTGAGCCCTGTTTTGCTCTCCACTATCAGGCCATTGCATTTCCTACGCGTTCCGAGGCCCACCCTCATTCCCGCGATTACCTTTGCTGCACACTAATCCTCATGCTTCGGAAGTGTGCTAGCGCTCGTACCTCGCGCTTATAATGTCAAATTGGGCGCAAGCATAATGCCAGCTAAAAAGACTGCTGTCATGATGCTTGCTGATTCCCAACTTTGCCCAATTTTTTATTTCGCTCAGGGCTGCATGCCAAGAGGTTCACATTCACAGTGCCAACGATAAGGCGCATTGTCACAGTGAATGTAGTTGAACCTCGAGGCATAATGATTGGCTTCACCAGCAAGAGCTTTACTGCTTTTCTTAACGGCTTCGCCTAAAAAGCTGCCCCTCTTCGAGCCCTATTGTAACGGATTTATCCGGACTAATTGCAACTATATATATGCTGTAAATTAATTAAATACAACGGAACATTTTGCATGTTTTGAAGTAAAATAAAATTCTAAGTTAAACAAAAGTACAAAACACGAGTTACCATAAACTAGCGCAAATTGTGAAAGTAGGAAAGGAGGCTAATATGAACGTTGCTGTGTTATTTGTTAGAGTTTTAGCCTTGGCTGAATTTTTGTCTTTCACATTGGACAAGTTGGGATTCTCAACATTAGCTGACGGCTTTACTGTTCTTGTATTGTTGGTTGCTTTAGTGGATGCATTTGGAATTTTGGATCGCCTTATTCGATTCTTCAAAAAGCACAAAGCACTAATTTTTGCATTAACCCTATGGTATACGTTACTAGCTGTAGCCATTGCAGCTAGCTAACGACTCTCCAATTAAAAGGGTCAGCCACCCTTGTCATCACCGAGGCCCACCCTCCCTGACTTACCCGTTTGCCAAATAACACAACTCGGAACTCGTTGTATTTGGCGGCAGCTCGAAACTCGCTGAAAGAGCTGCAAATACGCATTTTGATCGCCAAACAAAAGAGCCGTTTGTCAGTCGAAATGCAGTTGTATTTGCACACAATAAAAGAGAAGCTCAAGGCTGCTTCTGTGTTTGATGCAATAGAATTGCCAACGATAAAGAGCATTGGCAAATCTATTGCAGAAACAAACAAAGAAAATGATAAGGCTTCGCCTTTCTTGTTTTTTTATGCACTTTTTTAACGGCTGCGCCTAAAAAGTGAAACCCTCTTCGAGCCCCATTGTGTCTGGTTTGTCCGGCACAAAGTCAAGGAATTTAATTCCAAGTAAATGGTGCTAACTTGTGGTAATTTTCAACGAGTTAGGTATAATTAAAACAGTTGAGAGAGATACGCTTTTTCACTAAATATGCTTGGGGGCATTATGAACAATTCAGCAATTATCAATAAATTTTACATTCACAACAACAAGCTTATCGGCGTTGTTGGCGACAATAATCTTGGTCTTGTAAAGGGTCGCTTTTTCAGCATTGAGTTTGTAAAGCAGGTTGAAACTGCTGTGTATTGCGAGCTTGGTTTCAAATACGTTTTAGGAACAAAAGGGCAGAAGCCACTAGGCGATGTTTTAAAGGAAAAGCTATTTCCGTTAACAGTAAATCGCCAAAACGGTTCAGCAGTCGCTAAGGCACAGGCAATTGCCGCAGAGATGACAGGGGAGCATGTTGAGCCAACTTTGGTTTCTACAGTGGAACACAAAACTTGCACAGTATGTAACTACGTATGGCGCATCTTAGGACGCAAAATTGAAATGGTTGAAACCAAATCCAAACTTGCTCCTACAAGCGAAATGTATTTCATCTAGGCACGAGTAAATGGGATCACGGATCCCATTTACCACCTGCCTACCGCTTCTTAGGGGGACACCCCCGACAGCTCGGCCCCAGCCAATCCCGTCCACCCCCGCTCAAAAATGAAATCTAGTCCTTGACAACGATTATTTTTTCTCTAAAGTCAGGCGAAGCCCTTTTAATTTTTTAATTAGTTTTAAGTTTAAAATATTTTAATTATAAAGAAGGGGCTGATGAATTTTTTAACCCCAATTCTAGGCATCTACCATTATTTATTACTGGCTTTATACTGGTTAAACACTGGTTTAAATGAATATTCCAATGCCGGTATTTATCTTATTTTATCCTCTCCGTTTGCTTTTTTCTCATTATATTCTCTTGGTACACCATTAAAACACCACCATTTCTCCAGCAGTTATTGGTGTTAATTAGATGGCGTTTGAGTTCCATGTAAATAGACTAGGTATGGCAGGACCCCGCCTGATTCTTTTAGCCCCAGTCATTGTTATGGAAGAGTGCTTTTTATTAAGTTGAACGTTTTTTAGCTCTTCTTTGAAAGCTCAGGCATGCATTGAATGTTATTCAAGAACTCTGATTTGATACGAGTGTTACTCTTTACTTGCAGCGTCATTTCTATGCGTCTTGTGTGAGTACTTTTTTGCTATGAAATCATAAAGGTCACTAAATTTTAATGTGCAGTATCAGTCAACAATCGCACTTTCATTCAGATCTATTCGTAGGTCATAGTTTGATTAGGCCAAGTGAAAATGGTTTTAGTGTTGCAGGTTAAGTAGAACGAAATCAGCTATCGATTGACTGCTTAAGAGGCTCTTGATTCAGTCACAAGGTGAAATATCTACGGAGTATACGAAGGAAGTTTTGGTTGTTATATTTTGCTTATTATACGAAGTAAAAAAGACGAAAAACCGCTCAATAATAACTCCTTATCGTACGTCGTATTATATACATTATGTTAAATGTTGAATGAGTGTAATGTTGTACACCAACTCTTCTTTGAATTTCTTATATTATTTAATTGAACATAAGCTATTTACCATAAAATACGTTATATGTATTTATTCAGTAAACTGAATAAACACATATAACCTTGTTAGACAAAAATCGAGTTAAGAGTCTGCCTTATTTTTTCTTCATCGACCTTTTTCTTTGACTTGTTTAGGTGTTTAATTTTTTTGAATTTCAAGTTGTGTATGTAGCAATGTGAGAGACCTGTTTTCCTGACGATTGCCGCAGCATTTTTTTCTGCTTTGATCATCTGGTTCGCTAATTCAATTTTCTCTTTTGGAATCTTTGAAATGAACAAAGAAAGGTTTTCATTTGACGCCTGTTTGCGTACGTTGGCATATGACTTGTTTAAGTTCTTTGCGATCTCCTTTGTTGGAAGGATGCCAGCTTTCTTTCTCAAGTATTCAAGTTCATGATTATTCCACATTCAACATTTCCTCCCAAACAAGTTTCCTCTTTACACCTTCCGGTAATTTTTTCCTGCCGTTTCTATTTTCAGAAAATGGTTTGTTTTCATTTGGGTTATGCTGCCAGGATAGCAGTTCGGGCTTGTCTACCTCAGAGATTAGGTCTTCAAGTCGAAAGTAGATAGATCCTGTGTTGCAACCTTTAACCTCAACGAATCGCTTCCCCGTTTTTTTAACGAAATAGATGGAAAAAATTCGGTATTTGCTGCCTTTTCCCCACTGTTTTAGAAGCTCTATATCAGCAGTCAAAAGCATCATTTCCTTATGTGTTTTCACCTTCACTTCCTTTGAATAGAAAAATTAAATCTTTTGATATATATTACTTGTGTGGATAAAAAACAACAATCAGATGAGGCGTATTATGTTAGAAAAAAATGATGATTCAATCATCTACATCGGGATAGATGACGGCAACGCTCAGTTTAAGGTTTCTTCAAAATTGATAAACACAACCTTCCCGACACATATCGAACGAACCAATGATCGATTTGTAACATTGGATCCAAGCTTATCTCTTTCAAATTCTGGCCCTAGTCTATGTAACTTTGTTTCAAGCGTTTCCGGCCAGAGCTATACAATTGGTGATGTTAAAGACCCCATTCCAAGAAATACTGATTTTGCATTCACCGAGCCTTCACAGGTATTGCTTCAGCATGCACTAAATCAGTTTGGTGATAGCTTAGACAAACGTAAATTCATACTTTGTACCGGTATGCCCTTACGTCAGTTCTTCAAAGTTGACGGCACAATCAACACAGAAAATGTACATAAAAAAATGAAGTCTATGCGTGACTCATTTGAATTGACCAATGGTACTAATCAATCTAATAGCCGCAAAAAAAATATCATCTCCCTGCTAGTTCAACCTGAAGCTTTGGCTGCATTACGAACTTATCTATTTAAAAGAGATGGTGACGGTAAGCTTGTACTAAATGAAGACTATGTTGGTAAGACAATTGCAGTTGCTGATCCAGGCGGCAAAACAACTGACATTGCAGTTTTTGTTGATGGCACAATCGATATGGACAGGTCGACTACAGTTAATATCGGTTTCAATAACTTAGTAAAGAAAGCTACCAATTACCTTTATGACTTGGGGTTCAGCCATGCCACTCATGAGCAAGCTAGAACCTTGATTGATTCAGGAAAAGTTAATGTGAAAGGTGTCGAACAAGACCATTCAAGTTGGGTTAATAGCGCACGAAAAAAACTAGCTGAAGATATTTTCGAGCAGGTCAAAAACACTTTGTCTGATGGCTTAGACTTGGATTTAATCCTTTTTATTGGTGGTACTATCAATGCATTGGAAGAAGAGATACGTCCATTAATCGAGCAGTACTATGGCGGTGGCCATAACTATGAAATTCCAAAAAATGCAGATCGACTCAATGCTATTGGTTTGGAATTATTTTCTGAAGTTTGGTACCAAAATGCGACTTCTAAATCTTAAGCTTTAGGTTGGTGCGCAATGACTGAAATTTTGAAGCATACGCTAACTTTGAACTTCCCTAGTGCTGCAGTTGTTGAAAGCTTCATGTCTGATATGGATAGCAATGAATCTGTTCTTAATGAGCTAATTTCGCTAGGCTCCTTGATCGATTCAGAGCCTTCAAATGAAGTTGAATATTATGCCAACTTAGTTTTACCAAAGGAGTATCTAGTATTTGATTGGAACACGTCTCCTATAGATTCAGTCTCGGAACGTAAGACTCGATACTCGTTAGAACTCCGTAGGCACAGCCGCTTCCACAAAGGGTTGTTTCATCATGTTGATAGCTTCAATGGTGCAGATACAAAGTATGCTCGGGGTCTGACTAAGCTTATCAATCAATACATAGCTCTCGCTGTTGGTTATTTGAGAAACAGAGTTGGGGGTATTGAGTCGGATAAAAGTGTAAGCTCAATTGTTTCAGCTTTGCATCAAATCAATGACTCTATTAAAAATATGGGCATAGCGCCCGTATTTGAACCATCTACAGTTGGACCTCAAAAAGATGGTGAGGCGGGAATTTCAGAGTCCGTGGATGTTAATGATTTTGATATGAGCTCCCTACTTCCTTAAAGCAAAAAGGCCACCTAGTGGCCTTTATAATTATCATTGGCTTGGTGTGTCATCAAAGAGCTTTTCAATATAGTCTATATCTACAACTTCATTTTTCTTTTTATATTTGTATGTTGCATTAGCAACAATCGACTTTATCTTCGTTTTTATGTCGGATATAAGTTCTCCCCAGTCGGCCTCATAACCATCGCCTGAATGGATGTATGAAATCAAACTAGGCACTGTCGCTTTGGCAATTTTGTCGAGCTCAATGCACTCCTCTATCGATGGTTCGGCTTCTTCAAGGTGCAATTCAAACGTTTTGATGGTTAAAACCCATTGTTCAGCATCATACTGAATCAATTCAGGTTCAAATTTCGAAATGATGTATTTAACTTCTGGTGGGCTCAGCATATACGTATGTATCGATGCAACGATATTCTGGAATCGTGCCCCCATTTCATTTGAAATCTTTTTTTCACCTGGGATTTGATGAACCTGAGCATTTCTCAGCTGTTTAAGTATTTCTTTCGAACTGCAGCGATCTCGGAATTTATACCTAATATCTGTAATGGCATGTTTAGCTGCATTGTCAGCGATGTTGCTTGCTTCTGTGATGCTCAGAGCCTTGTTTGCTTTCTGTTTTATTAAAATTCCGCTTTTTAAGTATGTTTCATATTTTTGTTCGAACCCATCTGCATTGCTGTATGGAAAATCTCCTTTTGACTCCAAGCATTGGTTAAACAAATCAAGCCATTTTCCTTTTAATACCTGACATTCTGTTGTCATACCGTCCCCCTTGCTGTTGTATATTAATTGAGTATGACATATTTATGCTAAAGTTTATACTTTCATATAATGCACTCCTTAACTAATATGTTATATTAATACCTAACCGCAACTACTAGGTGTAAGTATGTCCTCAGACAAAAAAATGTTATTGATTGAGCGCTTGAAACTGGTTTTATCTGGTTTGGATCACTTAGAGAATCCAAAGCGAAATGCAAGAATTATTGAATTATCGTTGGGCCTTGATGGCAACGGTACTCATACTTTAGAAGAGATACAGTCTGTTATTGATGTTGAGTTTCCTAGCGAAACTATCAGTCGCGAACGTATTCGAGTTTTAAGAACATCAGGCATCGACAACTTCAAAAAAGCCCTAACAAAGCAATGGGATTCTTTCTATGACGCCCTATTTGACTATGTTTATAAACAATCTCCAATTGAGGTTGATTTGTTGGCTCATCGTGTAGCTGACCCTAATTATAAGTCTTTCACTTTAACGCATTCAGATGAGAAACCTTTTAGTGAGCGTCCATTTGATGTTACCGGTCTCCTGAAAATTTTTGAGTGTAAGCCGTCAAAGTTAAATAAAAAGACGTTAAAGCTAAACAGAGTGTATTTTGACTTTTCTAAGTCAAAAGGTAAGCAAGAAGGACCAACTCCGAGAAACTCAGTCGAGTGCTTGTTGTTTTTAGTTCCAAATAGTTTTGGTACAAAGCTAGACGTTTTGTTGTCTCATACTGAACGAGCAATAAAATTCAATGGAATGTTGCAGGAGCAAACCCTACTGCCTTTGATGCCTAAAAAGCTTCCTGTAAATAAACGTGAAGAGCTGGCTCATTCTCTATTGGTAGGCCACAAGGACTTCCTTTGGTTGGATGAGAAAAAAGGCTACTTCACATTCACTAGCTCTTTAGACAATAGAATATCGAGATTCGCGGCCAAAATATTTCTTTGTGTAGACGAGATACATGTATCGCTTTTCGCTTCTCAGATTTCAAGAGCCGTTAGGGCACAGGCTCGCGTTCTTAAAGGTGAGTCAGTTGAATCTCATTTCCAAGAGCGGTCTAATTTCTTACAAATGGTTTCGTATGGCTCTGATATTCCATTTAGCATAAATGATGCAATCCGGTACTTTGTAACGACCAAGCTTTGTACTATTGATGAAAACAATATCCTCCGCCCTACTCCGCTATTAAAAGAAAACGTTACGGCAAACTTGCGATGGTCGGAACAGGTACTTATGGATGTTTTATCGACTTCTCCAACACAAACGCTTTCTCAATCGGAGTTTAAATCTAAAGGCATGGCTACAATGGCTAAGCTTGCCTCGGAACATTACATTGAGCGATTGGATGAAATCATTGCTGGTGATGAAATTCATGTATCAGGAAATAAGTACAAAATTTCACCTGCGTATGTTGCGAAGCTTCAAAGTTTAACTAGACCAGCTATCGATGTTCATAAATCTACAATGGCTTCATCCAGAAAGGCCCTTCAAGATTTGTATCTATCTTTGATTAGTGGTTACAAAGAAAAGTTGAAAATAGTTAATGCCAACATAGCAAAGACTCGTGACCAAATTCGTGAAGCTAAGGCAGCGAAGAAAACACCGACTAAAACTTTGCTATCGTTAGAGTCTCAATCGTCTGATTTAAGACTTTTAAAAGCCGAATGTTCAGATTTTTCTCAGCGACCGATGAAACTAGAAGAAGAGCTAGTTAGATTGAATAGGTCCATTAAAAAGTTCGAAAAAGCAGGTAATTTTGACTCTAAGCCTTGCAAAGCTGAGTTGCGGAGAGTTGCTTACGCTGAAACACATTTAAATACTGTGCAGCTTCTTTTTTCTAAATCTGACGAAACTATTGAACAACAAATTATTAGCTTGGCTCAAAAAATCTCTGTGGAGTTAATGGAGTACTTTGCAGTTAATCATGGTGATGAGTCAGACAAAAATATTGTCGCCTCTAACATGGTAAAAGACCAATTGGATACGATCCTTAACTTCGTGCCAGCTATTGATTTATCTGAATTTAGTGAAACTGAAATTCTGAAATTTGCGGATCTTGTTCGCTATAGGGTTTTGGTGGAGTCGATTTCGAATATTGACACTGAGATTGACCGGTTACCTGAACCAAATGATAAATATAACGACTTGATTCTTAAATGTATTAAGACTCTCAATGTATCAACAAGCGGTAGCTGCGAGACGGATATTGATGAGTTTAGATCTTTAATCTTAAACGAATCAGTTAAAGAAGAAACGGCGCATGCACTTGGTCATTTCAATCAGCATGTTAGTTACAGTCCTGCTTTAGTTAGAGTTAGGAAAGCTGAATATTCTTATGTAGGCTCCGAAGCTTCAAAGCAAGCTGAGTTAGAATTTAGTTAATAAACGAGGTCCTTATGAACAAGTACATTCAAAAGATTATGTTCGTAGTTTTATTGATGTCCCTTGTGAGTGCTTTAGTTGCAATACTCAATTTTTCAGTTGAATTGGCAATTGGTTCACTGACCTTTTCATTTGGCTTGTTAGTTTTAGCTCTTGGGTACTTCAACCCTCATATTATCAACTCAAACAAGGTACTGTTTGGAGCAATTGCTTGTGCTTTCTGTACCTTATGTTTGGTTTTCCAACCATTATCGGAATCTGCAATGATAAGTGGTTGGGTGATTATTTCATTAATCATGAGTTTTGAAGTGAAGGTGCCTAGCTATGAGTAAAGGACCATTGGATATTTTGGCTATGAGGAATTCCAATAAGCCTGGCTTTCTTCAATGGTTAGTTTCTCTATCTGATTCCAGTCTGGAACTAAACAGATGCTCCTCTATATCAAAATTCAGAAAGCTATCTTCGAAATTTGATAAATCAAAGTTAGATGGCGTTGACATTGATGTTCGTGTAGATAAGCACTTGATAGAGTTGTTGGGACAGTTTCCTTGCAGCAGAATCAAGAACCTTAAAAGCTCCTACTTTGCTAAAACAAATAGAGCTAGAAAAAGTTCAAGCTCTATGGCTCTGTCTCTCAGTACGATTGACAGAGTTCAAGCCTATAGTACGATGTGGAACTCTCCTAGTAATGAAGAAGCGCTTAAGAAGATTCTCGATATAGTCGACAGTCATTACCAAAAGTAGCCCCAAAAAAAGCGAACTCTTGTTCGCTTTTTTTTATTTAGTTTCTATGGTTGATGCTTGAGTCTTAGTGCTGCACCCAAGTAAACAATGTAGCAGAGTAAAAACTGAAGAGAATCACTGGAGCAAAAGGATAGTTCTTTTTTGAAAGGGTGAAATTTAGTACCACAAAGATGGTTAATGAAATGATAACTACGAGGTAGATATCTTTAAAGCCTACCCACGCTCCCAACGCAGCAATGAGCCTTAAGTCTCCATAAGCAAAGGCTATGTTACCTTTCCACCAGCGATTTACTAAGTTGAGGGTATTCATTAGCAGGTAGCCTAGTATGACGCCCAAAATCGCATCATTTACAGTTACTTGAGTTTCTCCATATATACTATGAAGTAAGCCAATCCACATTAGGCCATATGTTAACTTTTCAGGTAAAAGTGACGCAGAGAGATCGACAACAAGAGCTATTGAAGTAAGCGAAACTAAAGCTAGGATGAAAACAGAGTCTAGAGTGTATCCCCAATACTGAATGACTCCGAAAACCAATAAAAAGGATATTACCTCAAAGATTACGACCTCTAATTTTGTTCCTGTCGTATTTCCATAAGACTTCACCATCGCGCCCATGTACCAAAAGGGAAACCAATATGTTGCCTTATTGAAAAAATCAGGGTCCATTCTTGGAATTGTAGGTTCAGATGCAAGTTCTAATTGAAAGTAGGCTTTCAGATCATCCCTGATTTCAATTTCTTCCATTTCAGGCAACCTTATACTCGTGAAGAAGACTAGCTTTCCTAGTATTGAGCCAAGGATAAGTGCTGCAAACAAATCAAAACTTATCATCCTAGGTTTACCTCAGTCTCTTTCATTATATCTTTGTGCTGTTTGCTTCCTTCCAAGCGTCTTCCTGCTGGCATGTAAGAATGTTTGGCTTCGCGAAGCTCTCCGTATGGTGACGGTATAGATGTCAACTCCTCGAATACCTGCCCTGCCTGAATGGCTATGTCCTGTCTAGCCCACTTCTTTGCATTACGCGGAATATCTATTGCAGACTGAACTTCTGCAGCCGCAACCATGGCGGCAGTCTTAAACTTAAAGTCCGACTTAGTGATGGTTTTCTCACTTTTGTCAATTGGATCAATATATGACCAAGCGGAGTTGTCTGTTGGACAAGGATAGATTAAGCCAGCATCCGTAGCTTTCTTAATAAACTTGTCGATACCTTTTCTTAACTTTCCATTGGCAGACGAATATTCACTAGCATGTACACCTTGTCTTGGCTGAATGTTCCATGCGCCAATAATCGCTTGTTTCATCGTCTCGACAGGAATTTGCCTTTTTTCAATGCTGTCTTTGATGCACATCCATGATTTGAAAATAGGCTCTTCTGTTTTCTTAACTTCGTTAACTGGGTTCACTAAATATTCGTGAATTTTATCTTTGATGTTTTGTGGCAAAGTCGAGAATTTATCTACATAACCGGCGTCATTTCTCGTGCTCTCAATTAATAGTCCAACCTTTGCTGTAGAGTCGAGCCAATTGGCTATATCCTTAGCTTTCGATGCGTATTCCTGTTTTTGAAGGTCACTTTTAGGCCCTTCCATTTCCACCATTATTGAAATTGCGTTTTGAGCCAGGGAGTTAATGTCGGCGTTTGGGTCTTCACTAGCAGTCATAAGGAATGCAGCTTTCTTGAGGACAGCTGACTTTCCTTTGTCTCCAACCAACTCTTCGGCTTTTTCCAAAAAGTCACTCGCTTTAGTAGATGTATCATATTCAAACTCCCAAAAATCTGATATTTCCTTATCTTGAACATGTGCCGATGAACTAACCGTTGCGGCTTGTTCAGTGGATAAATCGGTATTGGTGTGCTTGGTTGCGGTTGCGTTAGTATTCTGAGGTGTTTCATTTCTATTGTTTGAAGGAGTTTTTGCTTCAACTCTTTCTTCAACTTTTGAATAGTTGTTTAGCAAGTTTGACAGTTCAGATTTGCCAAGGTCTCCGGACTTCAGTAATTCAAGTAAAAGCTCCAGTTGCTCTGTGATGTCTGAATTTTGGCTTGTTGATGTTTCGTGTTGCTCAACATTAATATCGGCGTTGGATTGCTTTTCTATTGGCTGATTGACTTCAGATGCAATGGAGGTGTTTGGTTCAATAACCTCACCAGACGGAGAGTTGAGATCGATCTCAGCTGTTGTGTCGTTCACCGCTTTGGTTGCGCGTTGTTCAATCGCTTCAGACTGTTCAGCGAAAAACTCAACTTGGCTCTGGATTGAATTATCAGTAACCTTTTTCCCCCACGCTTTTAGTTTAGAACGCTCTAATATCGACCTTAAGTTCTCTTTCGAAGGACGATTTACATCTGTTTTAACTATCTTGTTAGGAGCAATGTTTAACTCATTCTGTACTGAGTAGTTATTTGAATCTACTGAAACGCCGCCTTTTAGGTTCAATACAGTATTAGCAGTTGCCCATTCACCTGTAACATCAAATGATTTCTCGTACTTGACGGGATTATTTGTCAATTGTTTCAGTATTTCGCTCACTAAACTTAGGCTATTTGCTTGGTTGTCAGAGCGGGTTTCTTTCTCAACAGTTTGTGCTTCAGAGCTGTGTGGTACAGCTTCATTACCTAATTCATAGTTCTTTGGCTCTTCTAATGGCTGTGTGGTCTCTATTTGCGTTGTTTCACTTATAGAGACCTCTTCGTTAGTGTTTTTTTCAGGTGCGCTCTGTTGCGTCTCAGTAGCATCTAGGCTGATAGCATTATTTCGTGGTTGATCTATAGCTTTATCTTTAGCATCAAGGATTCGAACCCCCTTCATGATCGAAGCTAAGTTGCTAGCGTGTTTAACAGCTGAAGTTTTAATTCTATCGAGGGTTGAGCTTTCCTGTGGCTCTTTCTCATGCGAATTTTCTTCGGCAAGGGATGTTAGGTCTATTTGATTCGAAAGTTCGACTTCAACCTCATAATTGGTAGGAGTTATTTTTTCAATGTTCGATTGTTGCTCTTCAAGATCGGGGCTATCGAGATCCCCAGTAAAATCTTCAAGCGCCGAATCTAAATCTTCATCAAAGTCATCAAATAAGAAGTCACGTTCAGCAAGACCTTCAAAATCAAATATTGCTTCCTCTTGAGTTGCATCGGTCTCTAATGTTAGTTGCTCAACTATCCCATCTGACTCAATTTCTAAATCTGAATCTAGCATTGTTTCGATTTCAGCGTCCGGTACAAATCCTTCGCTTGGTTCATTCTGTGGGATGTTATCGCTCAGTACGGCATCGATATCAGGGTCAATGGTATTGCTTGAATCAAAAATCATTGAATCCAATATGCCTTCTTGAGCCATATCTGAGTAAGGTTTATTTAGTGGTTCATTACTGTCTAGATAAGCCAGCTCATCCTCATCAAGATCGAATGCTGGGAACTCATCGCCTGATAGAGCCATATTTACATTGTTCGCAAATTCAGCATCGTTAGGTGTTGAAGGGGTAAAATCGTCTAGGTCGTGATCCAATTCATTTTCAAATTCATCAAGCGCCAGTACTCCATCGTTTAGTTTTGACAAAGTATCTTGTGGTAAATATGTTGGTAGTTTATCTCCTGGAGTGGCCATGTCTGGAACATATTCGTACCAAGTATCGTTGACTAAAGTCATTGATTTATCGGTATTAAACTCGGGTAGTAAGGAGCCAACGATAGATTCTTGATTTAGGCTAGATAAATATTCTTGAATTCCAAATACCGGTGTGTTCTGCAAGTCATCTTCAGGTGTTGCAGGAGGTAGAAGCCCTATAGAGATTGGTTCTAAGCCAGTTTTAAGTGGAACTATTCCATTTTTGGAGTTGATAAACAAGGTTGTAGGAACAACAACTAAAGAAGAATTAAGACTTTGGATCTTTTCGTCTGCTTCTTGATGGCTAGCTAACACATATGTGCCGTTTACGATCCCGTTTGGTGCATAGGATTTAATAGTTAATGACCCTTTCAGGTCATCGTTTTGTGTGATGTTGAAGGATAAATCGCCCGCTGTTACTGACCCAGTATCAATATCGATGATCGATGGGTTTTTCTTTAATTTATCAACTTCATAAGCAAGTTCATTTTTATTTACTTGCACAGTTTTGATTGGTTGCTTTTCATCTGTGGTTGAGCAAGTAAGGCCAACAAGTTCAACTTCATTAAGGAACTTAACGTCTATGTTTTCTGTGCTTAATAGTTCTTTCTGAGCGTCTTCAACATTGCAATTAAACTCGGTGTTGAAGGTTCTCGAGCTTTCTCTGTCCGGCTTACCATTTTCATCAATTGTTCGGAGGATAAAATGCTCTTCGGTTACCCAATCGTACGAGCCTTTTTCATTGAAATACAATTCATTCAACACTGATTTGATAGTACTAGATATCTCGTTTCTACCTATGAATGTTGGTTGTTCATTGGTCTTTTTCCCACCTATGATAAAGCTTCCATCCGAATCAATTCGAATAGGTCTAGTGAATTTGCCATTTTCATTTTCTATGAGGAGGACTACTGGTTTCTCGAGCTTTAGGTCTTTTGCATCGTTAAAGGTTTGCGCTGATGTGAATGGTTTTTTATTCTCAAGATCTAAACAGCGATATGTCGATTCGACAAAAGCAACAGATTTGGAGAAAGCAACATCGGCTGGCGTGCCCGTCTCAACCAGATTCGCATAAGCATCTTCTATTGCATATTGCTTTTCAGTATTTTGCTTTAGCAAAATATCTTCGGGACTGTTGCTGGTTTCTATAGATGTCCATTCCCCGTCATTAAGTCTTTGTACTTCATACCCTGTAACGGTTTTTAAAGGAGCTTTTGTTTCATTTGGAATTGGCTTTTGTTCTTCTTTTACCAGTTGTTCTGTTTCTTGCGTTTGGACAGGTGAGCCCTTTGGGTTGAAGTCGTGATCAACGAATGCTGCCGTTTGTAAATTTGCATCCAAGCCATAAACTTCAAAGACGTTTTCGAAGTCACCTGGTAGTGAATTAACATATTGTTGTGACGGCGTAACCTGATTGAGTGGTAGCGGGTTACGATTTATCTCTTTTTCAATCACATTCCCGATATAAGTCAGTGCTTCTTCGTAGCTATAGATTTCAAAATAGTCATTGAAGTCAGTAGTTTTTAACCTAGACGCTTCATTGACGATTGATTCATCTTGCCAGTCAGGACCAAAGCTTGTTACGCCATACTGGTCATACAGTTCCATTGCGACTCTAACGCCTGCATTGTCATTGATTGAGCGTAAGTCGTGGCTACCACTTTCGTTAGGAACTTTGTTCCAACAGTCATTATCTGCAGCGTTTATTAATGGGTTATTTGGGTAGGTCTTTGAGTAGTGTTCAACCGCGTATTTAATGTTAAAGGCAAACATTGATGCCACAACAACCACATCAAGGTTTTTACGCTTAGCTGCAATATAGAGCGATCCGGCAGTAGCAACACCTTCCGCGGTAATGATTGTGCTATTGCCCGATACATCCCCTAACTGAACAAAGTTGTTCTTCATGTCGTCCGACATGACTTCAAACATTTTATTGGTTTTGTCCTCTTTTCCCCATTGGTATGGCGGGTTCGCTAGGAATTGAAGACCTCTAGTGTTTTCAGTATCTAAACCCATTTGGATGGACACGGCAGGGATGTCATGTAAAGAGGAATGTCGGAATAAGCCATGCAGTTCTGGGAATTCAAGCAATTCTGTGATGTGTTTTTTTTCTAGCTGTGTACCTTTTGCCGAGTCTTTCGTTACGATCTGAAGGTCATAGTTTTGGTCAATCAGCTTGTTGACTTTAACTTGACGTTCTTCAGCCTCTTTCTTCAGTCGCAACAATCTTTCAGCGTGTTTTTTTTCGGACTCTTGAATTGATTGCTCAATTTGCTCGTTGAGTGCATTCCTTTTTTCCGTGTATGCAATTTTTGCTTTCTCGGTAGTCAGCGCCGCTTCCGTACCTGAAGGTGAGTGAGGTAGCATTTCAAGCCAGCCTCTAAAGTCAGGTTTGAAAGTAATATCACTAGAGTCTCTGCCTACAAGTGAAATTTTACTTGTTAAAGCTACGTAACCTGTATCATCAAACTGCTTAAATCCTGCTGATACTGTCCATTCAGAACGTTTATCTGAACTGTTGTGGAATTTGTCAGCTATCCCTCCAACTTTGGAACCATTGATACTAATGTTTGCGCCATCAACATAGGCACCAATATTGATGTCAAAATCAAGAGTTTTCTTTGCTCCAGCATACCGCTGAGCATCAGCAAACTGCTGTAATTCTGGTAGGTGCGTTTTGAGCATTCGTTCCGCTAAGTGCGGAGCTGATTGAGAATTTGATTGATACGTATCGGTTAACATCAATTCATAAAGCACTCTACGCACAGAGTCAGTATTCGCTTTAACGAGTTCTCTTTCTTTTGCGCCATTATTGAATGCAGTGATCGACTCTTTGATTAAAGGCTCCAAGCGAAACAGAGTGTCACTATCTACACAGCCAAGCTGGACGGCATTATCAATAAACTCATTCAATAAGTTAGCTTGTGCCTCGTATGTCTTATTTAAAATAGCCTCAGAGTTATGATTTGGGTCAAACCTTGTTTGCCATACACGGTGGAAGTTTTCTAAAGCTAAACGGTGCTGGTCAGTTTTCCAAGGGGCCTTGTTTAACACGGCTCTTGCAGCTCTTAACTCTTTCATCGGTTTAGCGGAGTAGACTTCATGGCCTGAAATGTAATGGATTGCTAGTGCAATAGAGGTGGCCCAGCGTGTTTCAGCCCATTCACGAGTGACTAACTCATCACCTTTCCCTGTGCTGTTTACATAATCACTTAAGAACGGAGAGGTTGATACATCTTTTGGGTATTTACCAAAAGGGAAACTAAATTCGCGCAATTGTGTTTTGCCACGAGCTTTTTCCTTAGCGAATACAGTGCCTTGGAGTGTTGAACGAATTTGCTCGGCGATATTTTGTGGTTTTGTAATATTTCGATTCATTCTCTACTCCAAATAACTATCTGTTTTACTTGCCCCTATCATCTCGACTAACTGGCCGAATGAGTTCGACTGCATGAAGTCGAACTCTGTTTGCATAAACTTAATCTTATTGGATGCAATGTCGCAGCTTTGCCCATAACAAAAAGCAAGTACCGTGATACCGCAGCTTGCAGCGATTAAGGCGGCATCCGCCAACTTAGCTGAATTGATCTCCCCGATAACTAATGTTTCTACCCCCATACTGTTGTATTGTGAAAACACAGTTTGAGTTAAGTTGGAATTTATACTTAAATGGCGTATACCATCAAGGTATATAGGAAAACTTTCTTCTATCGCAATCGTACTTCCACCAGCACTCTTACTGATAACGGAACGTACCATTGAGCACATCTTCTTTGAGGGCTCTGTATTTGTTGCTCCATATACTAAGTTCAACTTACTTGGTATTGGTTCAAACTCACTCCCGTCTATCTGTGACGTATATTCTGAGCTATACATTGCTTCAACTAAAACACTACACCCACTATGCGAAGGCATTGTACTAATCTTGATACCGCACTCATATGGTTCAAAGTCATGCTTAGACTCATGCATTGATACAACGAGATATTCACTAAGAGGCTTGCTCCCTATATTTTTAAGAGATATTTGGAATACATTGCATAATGACTTGAACGCCTCGTATAGAGCACGATGGTATTCATCACTATTGTTGTCTTCTAGCAGCTCAAGAGGGGTCAAGTTGTTCTCGGCTAGTACGAATGAAAGCCTATGATTAAAGTCCCCTTCACTTTCTTGTAATAGCTCGACAAACGGCAATGAATTTTCTGGTAATTGATCTTCATATTCTCTTTCAGGTTTATCCGGTAACACATCAGAGTTTATCTGTTTTAGGCATTTCTCGATTTCATCAATCTCAGCAATCGCCAAATAGTAGGGATCGCTTTCGTCATCATCAATTAAGGCAATTTCGGTTCCTTGGCCTACCATCGAACCTGAATGACTATCGAGATATCCGTAGGTTTTTAGCCAGAAAACGATTTCGTTATCGATATTTTGATTTACGATATCTTTTCTAAAATCATTAAAGTCAGCCAATGACTTTACGAAAATGATTGGCTTCATATCGAGGGTTAGAATCACGGCTTTATGCTCGTGGCAATATGAGACCATATCAGGGTATTGATAAGCACTAGAAAAGGCCGGTAGGACATACAAGCCAAACAAGTACCAACATTTATTTTTTATCAGATCGATTTGGTCCACATAGGTCATTAGATGAGGGAATTCATCAAGTAGTTGGTCTATATGCAATGATTCTAACTCGGATACGTTATGAGTAGACGTTACATACCCATCCATAAGCTGAAGCTGATCTGCAATACCAAAGTAGCTCTTGGTAGTGTTTGCATTAAGGTATCTGAGTTGAAAACTAATGCTTGAAGGAATGTTCGACTGTTTAAGTAAGTGTTCTGTATTGTGCATGTTATCGACCCATATTCAGTGCGTTGACGATTGCAGAGGTTATGTCTTGTATGCTCTGTTGCATTTTTTCCATCGACTTTGAAATGTCTGGTGCAATTTTGTTTAACTTTTTACTTCCGGCCATACCCACTTGAGTAAGATTATCTTTGGACATAATTTTTCCTGCGATTTCTGTTTTCTGGCTTAATGACTCAAGCTTGGCCGGACTAACCAAAGAAGAGATCTGTTTCTTTGCTTCAGGAGACATGTTGTCTAGTTTTTTAGACAGCGAGCCATATTTTGTATTCAAATTCGTAGCAATGTTTTCGAATTGTTTCGTCAGCTTTTTGAGCTCACTTACAGGTGCTCCAGTTTTAATTGCATGGCTTAGATCCTGGTTTATCTGTTGTAAGTCAGTAACCTGCTCTATGATTTGATTTATTTTTTCACTAGGGTTAGGAATGCTTTGCTTAATAGATTTTGATGTTCCATTCTTTTTGGCCTGAGAACGCGGACTAGATCCATTGAAGTTAAAATTGGCCAACCCAAAAGCTTGTTTATTTGTTGATACATGTTGGTTGTTTTCTTCAATATTCTGAATATCTCTGATTTCCCCTGGTCGCTTTTGAGTATTTTTCTCAGGTTTTGCCTTTTTAGATTCAGGTGGTTTTTCTTTAGGTTCAGCTTTAGCACTTGATTCTTTACGATTTGAAGACGGAGAATCGGCTTTTTTAGAAACAGGTTTGTCTTTACCTTCTTGCTTGCTACTAGTCTTTGTTTTAGCTTTTTCGGGTGAAGCCGTTGGTGGTTCAGGAGAATCTTTTTTTGACTCTTTAGCACTTGAAGAGTTATCTGGGCCAGTTGGTGTTGGAGTGTTACTTTTAACCTCTGTCTTATAGCTGGAAACAGCAGTATCAACCGCCCCAGATTTATCTACTGAAAATGTAGCCAAGTCATTTTGTTGGGTATAACTAGTGTTGGTATAGTCTTTTGTTACGTCTACGTTTTGAGCTTCAGGGAAGAGAACTGTTGATATTGAAGTGTTTTGATATTCAACAGCTGAACTTTGCCAGTTGGGCTCTGCGTGTTGCCCACTTGAAGGAAAGGTAACTGTTTCATGGTTGTCATTGACTAACTTCACAACCGTTGCATTATCTGACATGTCTTTCTACCTCGGCTAGCTTATTTGTACGTAAAGACAGATTGAACTCTGTAACAAGAGACGCTTCTAGTAACGTCATAAGAAAGCGCCCCTCCCTTGCTGTTCTAATTGCTTCACCTCGAATGATACTTTCAGCGGTCGGTCTTTGTGATAAGCCAGCCCCCGTCATTACTGGTTTACCTAAATTCTGCATGTTAGACACTTCGTTATCTCGGACTTGCCATATATCACTTTGTTGCGACAAACCGGTTTCGCTTCTAGATCGAAATGTATAGCTTGACTTCATTGTTGAATTGACAGCATTTTGTGCCAAGTACTCCCTCATTTGTCTGAGTAAGGTTTGTTTGGCTTCAGGCGTCATATCGGGGGTAACTTCAGGAATGATGAACTGTTTCGAACCCGAGATATATTCAACGTACATATCCATGGCTTCGCGATCTTTAAGGCTCAACTCAGTAAACTTAATTTGACCGAGTACATCAAAGAAAACTAGATTGAACTCTTCATGTAAATTATGAACTTCTGTGTCTGGGTTCCTATGGTCCATTCGAGATACTGATTCTTCCAAAAGCTCTAATTCACGCTCTGTGCTTGAATTTGACTCCCCGCGAAATACTAAATGGCTTTGATACCCTTCTTGGTTGCCATAAAGGGAACAACCATAGTCACCTGAATACTTTGAAACTGAGTATTCAATGACGCCACATAGGCCGACTGGTTGTTCCATAGAGGATTGCATATTTAAGTTCGCTGGCTCAGATGCACCAGCTGACAATGTCGCTGTCTGGAAAGATGCCAAATTACCATCGCTTTCAAATTCTGAGATAGTGCTATTCATTTCTGAGGCCATAGCTTTAAGCTCGGATGCTTTTTTTTGTGCGAACTGAACACTATCTTGGGTTATCTGATTTGCTTTTTGGCCCATTTTGGCTGGGTCGACAATCACGTAATAAAGAAAAGCTGATGCCTTGAATGGAATTACGCAGGCTAAAGTTATGATGAGAGGTCGAAAGATATTCATCGGTTAATTCCTTGTGATAGATCCATGTCTCTAGATGGTTCGGGACTTTGAATAGCCTTATCAATACTTTGAGCCATTGCTTTAGCTGTCACTCCGGCTTCGACTGTGTTCACGGCAATTTGAGTAAAATCAATTATCGTTCTGTTATTGTTATCTTGTTGAGCTATGAAAGGGTGCTCAACAAGATATAAACCAAGCTCAGTACCCTGTTCGCGGCTTAGCTTGATGGTTTGTTCTATTGCTGTTTGAACCTTGCTTGTCAGAGCGACATTGAAAAGAGAGTTGAACGCTGGGCTAGGTTCATCAAATGATAGCTTCAGGCCACGTTGCTTCACCGTCTCAAGTAGATCAGCGTTTTCTTCTAGTGACCAATCAACTTCATGTGGCATTTGCAGTTCTTCAATTTCGTTATCTTCGTCAAACGAGACAATCGGAAGTATCAGACCACCTTCTTGATTACCCATTAAGTGATTTGTGGATACATAGGCATCCAATTCGAGTTGATTCTTAAACCAATCGATTTGAAATCGTAAGCTACTCATTTCTTCAGGGGTAATCTGTAACTTGCCACTTAGATTTCGAATTAGATTGTTGGTTATTTCACTCGTGAGAATAGACAAGTTTTACCTCATTGAATGTGGATTGGTCTTGGCTTAGTATAGGTCATAGGTAGATTAAAAACAATAATGAGGAATTATGCAGAGTTACGAAGGAAATGCAGCTTGGATTGCCGCTGTTAGTGGTAGGTCGGATATAGCGTACTTATCCTTGTTTCCCCTTGAATTACAAGATGTTAATGAGAAGACTGTTCAGTTGTCTCGAACGGTTTCGACATCAATTGGATTCTTAGTTAATGGTTCTGAAGAAGTATGTCTAGGGTGGCCTGTTGGCGAGATTTGGAATGCTATAAAAGGGATTAATTTCAGGAGTTATAGTGTTGTTGCCACGCCCTATTCTCTCTGTAGTGCTTATAAGCTTACGTTTCAATATGATGTCAATATCGTTACCCCGACCAAACAAAGGCGGCGTTCAGGGTTTGTGACAACCAATATTGAAGAAACTCTGAATTGTTGTCTTGAGTTTCCAATCAACGATAACGCAGCAAGAGCATTGTCACGAGTTAATACACTATCAATGATTCCTTATGATGAGCAATATGAAGGGGACTACTCGGATTGCATTGATATTCCATTACAAAAGAAAGAGGCTATGTCCTAGGACATAGCCTCAACTAGCTAGCTTTGTTTTCGTTTCAATAAATCTTCTATGGATTTGTCTGTCTTGTGAAGGCCGCGTATAAAGCCTCGGTCTTCTTCAGGAGTATCAGCATTACCCCATACCATATAAGGTGTGGATCCGCTAAACAGTAAGTCGCCTAACACCTTAAATTCACGAACTTTTCCTTCACATGATTCGGAAATTGTCTGAGGCCATTCTGAGACTGATTTTTTTGAAAACAGTTCATCATAGGCTTCAGTGTTATCCGTTGAGCAATAACCCGCACTTACTAGCTGACCAAGTTGGTTTAACTCTTCTGTCTTGGTTCGATAAATGTATTGGTCAATAGTAAAACCATCACTAAATTGATAGTCAGTAATTCTTGAACGCGGATATGGCATATATCTGACTTTAACACCTTCTGCGTTTAAAGTTGGAATAAGGTTGTGTAACTGCTTACATACCGGACAAGTGAAGTCGGTTGCGACTGTAAGAGTGCCTTTATACGGTACGTCCTTGCTCTCCTGATACACAATAAACTGGTTGTCAGGGATTATTGGAAGTAATGCAGGTGAAAACTCAGGGCCATGCTGTTTGCGATATGCTGGGTCTAAATTTTTAAGGACATCGATAAGCGACTCTTTTTTGGGTTCTAGTGCTTTGTTTGTTGAAGGGACTGATGCGTTCGCGGCCTTATACTCTTGAAGTACACGATCTTGACGCTGCTCTTCGAGTTTTTCAGCCTTACGCCTTTTATCACGTTCAAGTAGCAACTGAGCACCAGGTGAAGCTTTAACGATGTTATGCATCAAAATTTGGTTGTTTGCTAGTTCCTGCGCCGACTTAGCGTTGAATGTTGGCTTTAAAGTATTGTCTTTGACTGTACCCGCCATGGTCGGCACTCCACGTAAATCAGTTTCTGGCTTGCCGACAGCTGATTTAACAAGGGCCGTGTCATTCGTTGATTTGGTGAAGTTCTGAATTGAATTACGCTTGGATATTTTGGTTTTGATCTCCGATTCAACTTGTTTCAACTGATTTGCTAGTACGTTGTCACCTGTCTTTAGGTCAATTACACGGCCTTTAAAAGCAAAGTTTACATTTGCATCAATTACGTAGGTCCCCTTTGTGGTGAAAGCAGTTACAAGCCTACCCTCATTAAAAGGAACTAATGAATATACCGTTAGATCTAGCGCAGATTCAATTTTTTGCTTCAAGGTTTTAGTACTGTAGATTGGCTCAACCTGAAGGCTTGAAGAATTTACACTTACAAGAGTCGGCTCTTTACCCGCCAATTTTTCATATTCATGGGAAGGGATTGGCACAGTAGTATTTAACTTTTGCCCTTCTGTCTGATTTACTCCGGCAATTGCTGCGGTCATTGCTAACGCCGCAACTGCGCTTAATAGAACTTTATTGTTTGTTTTCATAAATTACCTGCCTAAACCGATTAATTCGTCAAAAGCCCTATCTGCAAGATTGTTGTTAATCTCTCGCTCTTGAGCTGGTGATTGTTGTTGGATGATTGAATGTAAGGGGTTGGTTTTCTTATCAATACAATCAGAAAGTGTTGGGAAATGTTTCTTTGCAAATGCTCGATGTGACAAAATTGCCTGGTGATCTATCGCATGGCCATCAAACAAATTGTTAGCCAGCGCATGGCATTGCAAATCTGAAGTGGATGGTTTGTATAAATCTAGTTCTTTGAGCCCTACTAGTATTTGTAGTTCGGGATGAGCGGCACTAATTCCACCAGCTGATATTGCAAGAGAGTCGAGAAGATTAATGTCAATATCGGCCACAAAGGACCTAGTGTTGTTGTGTCCCAAGACACCTAATGACAACTGTTGAATGCAGTTGACTTCAGGTAAATTTAAGTGGATGCAGTTTGGCTCGATAATGTAAATTGCCGAGTGTGGAATTGTCCCGTTGCAATTTGCCCAAAATCCACTTTCATTACTCTGGTACCCAAACGATTCTTCGAGCAATTCAATGCTGTCAAAGGCTTCTGGGTACCAGTCATGCGCGTCAGAACGAGTGTACGAAAGCATGCTGTCCTCGTATAAGTCCTGTAACCTATCTGCTACTACGGCCAATGAATCGTTATTGGCAATTAAGCTATGGGCATATACGTCCAAGGTTGAAGGTGGAAGAATAGTTCTTTCTTTAGTGTTGCTCTCAACATCGCCTAACTTGTTGTGTTTCGTTAGGACAACCGCTTTATCATCGCCTCCTAAATAAGCAATGTTTGTCGTTGCCGTCTGTTCCAGATATTCGGCCATTAAAAGCTTGTGAATGCTTATTGGGCCAAAGCCTTGCTCTATTCCAAAATTGGCAACCTTCAAGTTCAACATCCGCTCGGCATGACATTGTCTAACGACTTCATAGTTAATTGGCCGTAACTTGCTGAGTGAATTTTTCAACCCTTGCACCGTTAGTTCCAGCAAGTCCCCTTTTACAGTTCTTTTGCCGTGATCATTCGCTAAAGTGGATACTTGAAACGCTATATATTCTCCCTGTTCATCAGCATCTGTTAGTGCAATTACAGACTCTGAATTGTGGATTTGTTTCGAAAGATAGCCATGAATATCTGGATTTACGCGGTCCCATGATTCAACCGAGCCATCAACTTTGAAGTCAAAAATTCGGCCACCAGTAAACGCGCAAGTAAACTCATTATTGAGTTCTGCTTGTACCAGCAAGGATTTGACCTTCTCTGATTTTTTTGAACTTTCAACAAGTATCAAATGCATACTACCAACCCTTTTTCGTATCCCAAGTTGGTTTAACTAAACCACTGTTGCTTTTAGCTTTTGGAGTATATTCGGGTGTATTGAACTCAGGTGGTGTTTCGACTACTGGTCTGTTTGAGTTAGAGTTGTTGCTATTGCGACAAGGAATCAAATTTCCGTTTTGGTCAATGAAATCGACTAGGTCGCTACATAGTGGCAATGTATTGTCTTTATCGGGGTCATATGGATTCGCGGTATCAGGAATAGGGTCAGGCGTAGGGTTCGGCTTATTGTTGTCATCAACAGGGTCAGTACAATATGTGTAGCCACCCATTTCATAACACTCTCTTCCTTCATCTTCCGGATCGCGGATCTCAACGGCCCAATCAGGCAAGCCGTCATCAGCGTTTGGAAGTCTACCCTCACACTCATAACTCATTAATTTTCCAGATTTACTATAGACAGGGCAAAACTCTTCTTGCAGCCTAATTTGGTCGTCAAAGATGTTTTTCATCATGCCGTTCATATCAAGGTTCAAGTCGGATGGGAGTTTATCTAGGATGGGGTTAAGAGCTTCATCTATACCCTTTTGGCCAATATCTTGGATTTTGTCACACATCATCCCCTGTAATCCGTCAAGACTTAATGAAGGTAGACCAGGCAAGCTAAATGAAAAGTCACATCCTTGCGTTGGATCGATGTAAGCGAAAGGATTACCCATTTTCGGGTTTGTACTGTCGACATCACAAGTACCCACATCCGGAGCAGGCAGGGTGATTTTTGCTCGACAAACGCGAGCTGCCTCGACTTCTTCTGTGTGAAAAGCTGCCCCTACTACCGCACTACAAAGAAGGACGTGATGTATATTTTTTTTCATCTATGGTCTCCTTTGACCCTTTTTTCGTACTGAGCAAGAGCCAATTTAGTTGTGTTGTCATTAAGAAACACATTGTTGAATTCATTGAGAAAGTTAAAGAGTGATACTCTCTCAATCAGTATTTCGGAGTATGGAACCGTTGGGTTCGACTCGATTTGCTTTCCTTGAACGACTTGGTTGGCATATACATAAATGATGAAGTTCCACTTATGTTGATTCTCACTTAGGGCGCCTAACCAACCGTAAGCGGCTAATGAGGTTTTAAGAGGCAGACAAGCTAGGATTGTCACAATGCGTTCAGCATGAATTGCAATGTCGCCGGTTATAGGCATATTTGCGATTTCCGGTAAATTCTGAGCAATCTTGTTTAGGCTGTTCAGTGCTTCTTCATCTTCCAAAACTACCCACTTTTCTCGGCTTTCAAATATAGCCACGCTCTGCATAACTTTTGGTTCGACTTCATCCCAATATTTATCGATCCATGGTTTGTCAAATGTGAGCTTTAGCATACACACCTCTTAAATTTGTAAGTATTGTTTTTTAATGTAAGATGTAATAGATAAATCATATTATGCGAGGTTTGAATGAAATTCAATCAATCAATTATTGGGCCCTTAGTCGACCCCCAAGTGGCGCTAGTTAAAAATCACCCAGTAGCCAATGTTGAGGTTGGTTTGAATGATGCTGCTTTCGAGAAAAAGTGCATGGAGATGGGCGTTTCTGAATATGAGCTTAATGCCGACCGAGCTATGCAGACGGGTAAATCTATAGTTAGAACTCCAACTCCAGAACTCGATTTCGGTTCGGCGGGTACTGACTTTGACATTAATTTATCACTAGACGCGGATACGGGTGACCAACAGCAACCTCAAACAGATTTTGATTTAGATTTTTCTGACTTTGATCGATAAGGAATTCACGATGTTTAAGAAAACGTTAGTTTGCATTGCAATACTCTCTCCTTTTTCAGCAAATGCCGTTGTTTGTACTGACCCTACTGGCTTAGGTCAGATTATTAGTCAAAGTGCTCAGGACGCGATGCTGTGGGCTGAAGAGAAAGGCATGGCACTTACTGAGATGTCCATGACTGAATTAATGGAGAAATGGAAAGCTTCTCAAGATACCACACGTGTTCTTGCACAAACTCAAGCTTTGTCCACAACCGCATCGGAAACGGCAAACCTGCAGCAGCAAGCCAAAATGGAACCATCACCATTAATGTGTGACGGGATTAATTCTGTTGTAGGTATCTATGAATCATTAGACGACTTCTATTGTGAGACCTCCAATGCATCACTTGATTTCGCGGAACAACTAACACAAGAGGCATCCTGTGAAGAAGGTCGCTGTAACAGTACGCAACAAACGATCGCTGATGAAGCTGTAAAGCTCTTTGAAGAAGAAGCTGTAAATGGTGGTGATGTTGATATGTCAAAGATGAATATCTCAGGTCTCTTACCGGGTCTCGGTGAAGCTGGTTATTCGAAGTCGCCTGAAGAGAAAGAGCGAATTGATACGTTAATTAAAGTTTTGTTCAACCCTGGAAATGTGCGCAGGATGCCAACTGGTGCAAATGGGGAGCGTATAACCTCTGATTCCAGTCCGGAAGCTATACGCTCTTATAACCGTTGGTTGAAAGACTACCTGAGAACGACTGCAGGTTTTAATACTGCAAAGCGTGTGAGCGGTCTTACAGACCCAAGAGACCATAACGGCCAAAAGGTTCAATCGGTGTTAGAGCAAATCAAGAAGGACATCGATTTCTATAACTCTGATGAACAGATAAAGCTCTATGGTAATGGTGGCGACAAGTCCTGTTTCGAAAATATGCGTTTTCAGCTCAAAACACAAAAAGAAATGGAAATTTGGTTGAACTCCCCTAGCGGACAAGCCTGTAAGAAGCAATTTACAACTGTTGAGCAAGTTCAGCGCATGACGGCTCAAATGCAGGCAAGGAACTTATCTCTGATGGGGTATGCGCTAGACAGCATGTTATCTAGTGAATTTAACCTTGCTATGCAAAGTCAGATTTTGAATGAAATCTTGAATAACTTAGAGAAGAAGAGATTCTAATGGCGGTAGAGGTCACGGATGTTTTAGAAAGGTTTCTCACTCACGAATTTGTCATCTTAGTAGATGGAATAATCCTAGTTGCTCAAGGCACTGGTTTAGTCCTTTTCATTAAAGGGATATTTATGTGGGCGTTCATGGTTCGGACGAGATCTGCAAGCCCTATGATGTCTCAGATGTTCGGTAGCACAGCTTCTGTAAATCAAATAATCGGTGTTTTCATTGCTTCAGCTTTTATGTGGAAATTCGGTGAGGGCATTGCTGCGTGGGGCAGTATGTTTTGGTCAGCTGGTGGTTTAGATTTCAATACTCCCTATTCAATTGCCATGTTCGATGATGTAAGTCAGCGTACTACTAACTTAGTAAATGTCCAAAGTGTAGGTGGGCTTGAAGATAGAACTGGTAGTCGGATCGGCATAAGAGCTTGTTTTGCAGTAATGTCGATCTACGGTGTTATTTCATATTTTCGTGGTGTTATGGGTATCACCCTTTTAACAAACCCTCAGACCTCTTCTCAAGTCAAATTTAGCCACATTGTCGTTCATATGGGGTTCGGGGTACTTCTGATGTACCTCGATTACTTCGTCCAATCTTTAACAAACACCATAACCGCTTCGACAATGAGCTAGTGAGGCCATTATGTCATGTATTAATTTCACTCTGACATGTATTGAAAAGCATGTAGAGCAAGGCGCCACTACCGACTTTCTTACGATGCTGTTTGGTGGTTGGGTACAAACTTTCTACGGTGATACTTCTGTCGCGCCTAGTATGTCCCCAGTAATGGTGATGATAGGTGGCCTTAACTTTTTGGCGTTACTCTACGGAACTATTAACGTCACTTACAACTCAGCACATATCATGATGAATGCCGCTTCGACAGGGCATATATTTGGTAAAATGTCACCCTATGTCCCTTTAAGGATAGCAATCGCGTTAGGCTCACTTGCCCCAATGGTCACAACGGCAAGTGGAGGCTCGTTTGTTTCTGTGGGCCAAGTAACCGGTATGTATGTGATTGTTCATGGAGCCGGAGCTGCGGATTTGTTTTGGAGAGCTGGCGTTAACCAATACATATCTTTAACCAATTCCTCTCAAACCAAACCACTTGCTAAAGATGTTTTTAACGCTGGTGAAACTCTAACTTCAATGTTGCTCTGTAATGAGTATTTTGGTGAAAGAAAGCCAAGTGAGAAATTTTCTGTCATTACCCAAAAAGCCAGTGGTGCTGAACTTAGATTTAGCAGCCCTACTCTTCCAACTATAAGCTCTATCAGAGGGTTCTATGTGGCACATACACCTTCAAACCCAGATGAGTTAGTAGCAGATCATATGAGTTCTAATACCGTAACGCGAGTAACACTCCAATTTTCTAAAGGTGTTTGTGGTTCAATTGATCTCCCGATGGTACCTCGCTCAACAAACAGTTCAATGCCAGTTGATAAGGCAGCATATTATGCAAATTATTACGGTATTGACGCTATCTTGAGATACATTGCTGACATTCAAACCCAAGTAGCAAATCTTAAGGAAACGATAGATCGCGCTGATATCTCAAAGTATGTTTCTGCTTACGCAAAATTCAATGTAGACCACTACTATCGTTACATCACGACTCAGCTGCAGCACAAGGAAATAGCTAAGAAAATCTATCAAAGCCATATAAATCTTAGTTACTGTCACTCAAGAGTCGTAAAAAGAGCCTTTGCAGGTGAATTCAATCGTGGTTGGGAAGGGCAAGAAAGAAACTACTGCTCTTCTGCTTCAGGTTCTGTCGGAATCCCAATCAACGTCGATAATAATTTGTTAAACCAACTTACAAAAGGCGGTTGGTTGAAAGCAGCTTCATCGATTTCTCGAATGAATGGAATGATGCAAATTGCGAACTCTCAAGCGGAGTTTTCAATTAATAATCTCATCTCCTTCAGGCTACCTAGCCGTACAGAGTTTTGTGAAGATACTAGTTGGTGGACCACATTTTCACTGGGAGAACGTGACTTAGATGATGAAATTGATGAGGCTGAAGAGTGTCGGAGCTTTTTTGCTTCTGAACAAACACCTCCATTTCTATGGTCACTACTACGCTCCCTTGCATTAAGTGGAGAAATTGGCAGTGATTGGGCGACAGCTCAGAAATCTTCAGATTGGCAATCAATGCTTACTCTTTCTGAAAGGCAAGCAAACTCTTCATCCCCTGTTTCATCAAATGGACCTGGCATCATAAGGGTTTCATCTAGCATTCTTGCTGCAACACTGGAATTAGGTAACCACACTCATAATATTGCTTCAGGTCTAAGCAACCCTTCTTCCTTGGGCATTGATTATGATACAGCTTTGTATGATATCTCTGGTGAGACTAACGCACTGACTATGCTTGCAACCTTGGGTGAGGGCTTAAAGGTTATCTATTGGATCGTGTTAACCGCGATGTCGGGGGCTCAACAGGTATCCGATTCCATGGCATCCAGTACAGTGACTGGTTTTTTGGGGACTCCTGTAAAAGTCTTGGCGAATACATTATTTCCTTTGGTTATTGCTTCAATATCAGGCGCTTTTATCTTAGCGAACGTGCTGCCGATGCTGCCCGTTATAACGTTTATTTTTATTGTGACTGCATTTTTCTTGATATGTGCTGAAGCTTTAGGTGGTATTGCCCTTGGTTCAGCCTTGTTAGCCTCTGCAGCTGGGGAAGGTTTGATGGCCATTCATGGGCTTAGAATGGCGGCTTTGTATGGCGCAATATTTCTTAGACCTTCTTTACACACTATTGGTTTAATGCTCGGTTTTGCGCTGTGTAATGTTTCTTATGCGATCTTTAACGTTCTGTGGTGGTCGTCTATCGGAAACAACGCGAATACTTCATGGGACATCATGGATATGGTTATGATCACAGGTGGATTTCCTATGGTTATGTTTGGCCTTATGGTGTATTGCCTCAAAGCCCCGAATCTCTACGCGAATAACCTAATGACATGGGTAGCTACAGAGGCCGTTGGTCAGTTCGGTGATGGTCATGAGTATATTGATTCAACCAAGACCACAATGGGTAAGATGCAAGGTGCCTTTGATACTGCAGTTGCTGGTGCTGGCCGTAATTCGGCAGCACAACCATCACCTCCTGAACCAAAGAAGCCGAGTGACGATAAAGTAACAAAAACAGATCCACCACCTAAATCAACTTAGTAAAAGTGATGAATGCCAATGAAATTCATATTTAACTCAAGTGTATTGAACTCTAGGTTTTACAAGCCATCAACGCAATGGACATGGAATATGTTCAAAGTCAGATTTTGGTATGAGTGGACGCCAGTATTCAAGTCTGAACGCGTCATGGAGTTGATCTATTCAGATTACAAATTACCTGAGCAGGGAATAAAGAAGGCCATAGAAAACCACAGGAGTTTTAACCCGTATGGTCTTTTGCCTAAACATATCGAATATTCTAAAGGTAATGCTAGATACCTCGAAAAGCACGGATATCGGTTACCTTCGAAAAATGAAAGTGATTTTAGAATCTCCTCACTAATCAAGATCGAAGATAAAGCATATGGCACTTCATTAATTACCAATAGTAAGCAGCAATCTGATTTTGGCGGGAAAGGTAGTATTACAGAAACTCCTTTGGTACCAATAAATATGGACCAAGTAAAACTCATTCCTAGAATTAATGGTGGATATGACATTGAGACAATCAAGAATCCAGACTTAGATTCCGATGATGAACCTATGAGTTACATGGGGATTGTTAACTCTACTCCGGAATATATGAAGCTCTCATTGTTTAGGCCCACGCCTAAGCACTTTGATTTGGTCGAATTCGATCATGTTGTTAAGGCTGGCTTCGACCTTACTAACGAACAAGTGGACAAGAAGGGGGCGCAACTTCAAATCTGCGGATGGGTCACCCTAATATTTTTGATGATGTTTAGCTATTTCACGGTCGTAGCAGGTTTTAAGTTTGTCATAGCGACAGCAGTAACGAACCAGTTCGAGTATTCGTATTTGCTAAGCAGTTTGTATTTGTTTGTTCTATCTACCCTTAGCGGCGTTATTTATCTGTCTTACGTGCATCTCTATTGGCAATATTGCCGAAATCGATTCGGTTCATTGTATTGCTATTTTAAAGATGTATCTAAAAACCCTATCCGATTACTGCCAATTCCTTTTACTGATCCAATGTTGGAGGTAAACAATGTTTGAAAATCTATCCATATACACACTTCCAACTGACTTTCGTCTCAATTTAGAAGATAACAAAGACAACCTCATTAAGCTGTCTTCAAAGCCCCTATCAGGCTCTCAAGATAGCAGGCTCGGTTGGATTTCACCGATGAACAATGAGGACCCATTTGTTTCGTTAGAGCGTGACACATTATTTCTAGTTGAGCGGCGTTATAAGTCTGTTGCTCCGAGCACCCTAAAAGAAGCGATAAATCAACACATCCTGAAATTGGCTCAGGACTCTCCAGAAACATGGGGACCAAAGGCCAAAGTGACTAAAGCGCAGAAAAAAGATTTGTCTGACATGGTATGGGCTGCATTGATAAAGCAAGCTCACACACAATTTTCAAAGACGTACGTTTTGGTTAGCCAGGAACTTAATATGGTCTTAATAGGCTCAATCAAAGATAGTCATTCTGAGGATGTGATTGATTTGTTTAGGGCTACTTTTAAGTCATTCCCAGCTAAACCGTTAGAGCTAAACAAGGCGGCTAACGACTCATTCTTGGAGTGGCTTGGTGAAAATGGTACCCCTGATCAATTTGAACTACGAGACGGCGGTTTAGTCATGGAGAGTCGCCACAATAAGAAGAACAAAGTTAGCTATAATTCTCAAATAATGAGTTCCGATGAAATCAATGCAAATATACTTGCCGATAAAAAGCCTACTAAGGTTGAACTTGCTTGGGATGATTCTCTTGCTTTTTGTCTTGATTCAAATATGAAATTCTCAAAATTCAAACTTCAAGGCATTCTCAAAGAAAGAATCAAGTCATCTGTTGAGTTAGGTGCTGGTGGTAAAGGAGACGGTACCCTATCCGAAGTAATTGAAAAGAATCGACTAAAAACTATGTCAAAGTGCTCTCTTACTAGACTCTCAATAGTATCAATGCTTAAAAACTTACTGCCTGCTATGGGCGGGTACAAAGGCACACACAGAACAAACTCTGATCAGGATAAGGACGATGTATCAAAGCTCATCAATGGATTTGAAGCGACAACTTGAGTTTATTCCCACTCTCAACAAAATAGCGCTAGGTTGTCCTAGCGCTTTTTTGTTGGGTGGAAAAGTTGTTTGATAGCTCGCTAGTCGTTCTCCAAACCAACAACGGCAAAAAATCTATTTGCTGCATAGTAAATTATAGGGCCAACTTCAGAAGCTAAAATGACCCACCAAATGATTAATAAGGTATGGATGTCATAGCTTCCAAAGTACGACTTAGTCCAATCAAAAAGGCTATCGGCACTTGGGATGGATTCAGCTGTTATGTAAAAACCATTCAATAAATTATTTGCTAATCCTTCATAACTTAAAATCATAGTGGGTACAGCGATGAGCGCATTTGTGTCGAGAATCGGGAGTGTGAAATCTCTTACCAGATAAAACCCGTTGTACAAAATTAGAAAGCCAAACAGACCAAAACAAAACTGTGCAGGGCCAGAAAGGTTTCGCGATAAGAAGCTTAGCGGAATGAAGGCCACTCTCAATAAAGCTGTAATGAGATATACAGTGACCCCAGTAATGGCAAAATATATAAGCGCAGGAGTTCTTAGAAATCCAAATAGTATTGCGAGGATAATATTCATAAAACGCCTTAAAATAATATATTAACTTATAGTTTAAGGCATTTTTTATATGAATTAAAGTCGTAGCGTTTGTTTTGTGAGCGTTATGGGTAAAAACAGTACAATGTTAGTAGGGCTCGGTTGTTATTCGTGACTTGCCAAGCCTTCGCTTGGTAGTTATAACTGAGCAATTGAACAAAGTATTTCGATGAATTTGACTGAACTCTTACTCGGTTGTAAGCGTAATTAGAAGCCAATTTGCCAGATGCCGCTATCGAAGTACGTTGATCCTCCCAGTTCACTACGAGCCTATTTGCGGCTATTCCGGCACCATCACCACAGTTAACACGGTCTATCGGGCCTTGACCGTAGATGGTTACTGAACCTTTATGTACATAGTTCGGCGTCAAGTTAGACAGGGATACTCCTCCCCTAGAAGTCAAACGTATATCTTGTGTTCGGGATACACCTGCTGGGTCAAAGAACATACTGTTATCACCCTGAGCAACGATTGCCCCTGGTAAGTAAATTGAGCCATTCTCTATAGTTGATATGTTAGGGCCAGTTCCTACAGCTACCCCCCCTGCGAAATTATTAATCTCATTACTATCAAGTTGATTAATAGCAGTATTAATGGTCGCTGTACCAATAGTGCCGGTATCAACGTCTAGTGCAGTACCATTCAAATTGTCGTAAGTTAAATCAGTGCCAGTTAGTGTATCTATTGCGCCTGTATTTGAAGTTAGGTTGTCAATATTCCCTGTCGTAGCATTGAGCGTATCTGCTGTTAATGTGTTTAATGTGCTTGTACCATCTAAATCCAAATTGAATACTGGGGCTTCTCGATCGACTATTGTTGATACTTCTAACTGATTCATATCATTAAGGTTCTGGCCACCCCAAGGGATTGCAACCAGTGGTGAGTTTAGACCTCTAATGCTAAGATCTTCAGATGTTGTCGAGTTCCATGCCACATTAAACGTAATTACGCCTGTATCTTGGTCACAACCGACATTTGACATTGCCCCTGAGAAGCCTACATTGGATAGGCCACCTGCAGCTACTCTCGCTATAGCGCAAGAACGGCGTATGCCATTGGTTCCATTGAAGTCGAAACCTCTCGTTCCTGCTGTATTTGAAACTGTGACTTGCACATTGAGTTGGATGCCATCATTACTGACTTCACTACGATATTGCATGTCGTCACCAATTTGGGGCTCATTTTGAAAGTCACAAAACAAATATTCGTCTGGTTGAGGGCCACCACAAACCGGCTGTTTTAACCAAGTAGAGCCTATGTGAACAGCGCCATTTTCAAACGGTGCCCCTGCAACATTCCATTGATCAAGCGCTGTGGTCTGAGTAGTGGCAATTTTGACAGCATGAATTAGCGTTGATAAAGATTGGCCTTGTTGATTGTCCAATCTCATTTCTAATTCAGTTTGTTGCGAAGAAACAAAAGCAGCAGTGAAGATACTAAGGAAAAACATAGCTCCCATAATCTGCAATTGAAAAAAGAAGCCTGCTTGTTTCTTCAGTGTTCGAATTGTTTTCATGGGAGCCCCCAATGGGTTAACGGTTAATGAATGTTATTGTAACTGAGTCTGCCGATGAACATTGTGTCTTCATAGTAGCGTTGCCATCGATACGAGTACCTTCAACTTGGATTTCCACAAACTGTTGGAATGTATTTGCTACAAGCTTGTTACATTGATCTGTTTCTACACCTGAAAGAGCAAATGTGAAGTATTTACCTGTTCCCGTTGTAGTGATTCCGTCTTTGTTAGTTGCTGTATCAGCACTAGCACAAGTTAAACCATTATCCGTAAAAGGTGTCGTGAACTGATCGGCGGTGGCACTTAACCAGTCGGATGGGAAAATATCTTTGTCATAACAGTCTTTGTTGTTGACGGACGTGTAACTACCAAAACCGCCTACAGTGGTTCGCATTTTTTCAGAGGCGGTAATCAATGCCGTTCTTGCTTTGGTCACTTGATTATCTTCGCTGCTATCACCCAAGGTAGTCGCATAACCGACAACCATAACCCCCAAAAAGATTAGGACAGCTTGTAATTCACCTGAAATTGCAAACCCGCCACGCTTTCTGTGGTGGTTGTCAGGATTTTTTGAAACGTTTTTTTTGAATTTATCAAATAACATATAGATACCTTTAGTGTTGGTTTTTAAATGATTAGAGCATATAACAATTGGGTAAAATAAACTTTATTGAGCCACTTGTCCAATACTTGATAGCGATAAACCTACAATACCATTTACTGTTAAAACGCAAATTAAACAAAACATCATGATACTTGCCGTCATCCTTGTTACTAATTTCTCAGTACTCTTGAATACCTCTTCTGCAATTAAATCAATTTTATTTGTAAACCCTTCTGTTGACGCATAGGATTCAACCTCAATCCGCGGTTCTTTAGAAAAAAAATCACAGGCGAGAGCTTTACCTGTAGACTTACCATGTATCATGCTTATACGCATTTTCTGGCACCAGTGAGAAACAAATGGGGTCGAATTTGTACCAAGCATTCTAAGTGCATCGGTAGCGGGTATACCCACTTTAAGCAACGCACCAAATGTTTGTAGGGTTATTGCTGAATTGATGCTATCGATTACATTCCATGGTGGTATCCCGACAGGTCTCCTTTTGATTTGATTAGGCAAGCTCCAGCGTATATAAAATAGATAGATTAAAAGACCAAAAATGATAAAGGGGCTGGCAATATAAACACTTTCTGTAAAGCCTCTAGCAAAAGTCAGCATTGGAGTAGGCTCAATTTTCAAACCTTTAAACAGTGACTCATAGACAAATAAATGAGCACCGGAGCAAATCGCGATTATCAATAGAATTCCGACTATTGGCCCTACGATCCCAATAAATCCTGCCGCTTTCATCTCGTTCTTTCGTCTAAGGTTAGACACGCACATTTTTAATACTGTAGATGCTGCTGTTTCCTTCGAAATAGCTTTAACAACGCCAACGGTTTGTTCATCAAAAAATGGACTAACCATGTACTCAAGTTTAGGTTTGAAGGTGAAGCGCTCATACAATATTTGTACAAACTTTGCCTCCCATGAGTTAGGCTGCTGCGCTTGATATGCAGCTGAAAGCGAGCTGAGTACGTTTGACATAGAATCACCATCTTCTAAGCGAGCTGCCATTTTTTCTAGTAGTGCAGACTTTCTCTTGCTTCCCACACGAAAGTTAATATATCTAAGTTTTAAGTTATCAAGAGCACTATCTGACAGGTACTCATTTTTTAAATTTTCTATATTGTCATTTAAATTATTCATAGTATTCACAGCATTGGGTTGAATAACGCAACACCTAGCTCCTTTCGTAAGTGAGCACTGTTTTCCAGAAGGTCAACTTCACTCTCAATAATTTCAGGGTCTAACTGACCAAGAAACATTTTGTATAAAGCGTGTTCCAACTTAGTGAACCCCCCTGTTTCATACCAATGTGCCTTGGCCTTCATATCTTCACCATCGCACCAATATGCACGAATTGTTTTGTCTGGAACAAGTACTTCAGCAACTGGGGTTCTCCCTTTTCGGCCATCTGGGGAGTAATCGCATTTTTCACAACCACCAGTGGTTGGGAATCGGATTTTAGGTAAAAACTCAACAAGCTCTAACGCAGATAATTTTTTCAGAGTTTTGTACACGAGCTGAGAATCGTCCGGAAGTTCATCTGCAGTTTTACTACAGTGAATGCATATCGTTCTAAGAAGTGATTGCGCAATGACGATAGAAAGTGCGCTTGGAGATTGATAGACTGCTCGTGGAATTGAAAAGCCGTCTAGTCTTCCTGGTACATCGTGTGCTGACGCCGTATGAATCGTTGATAAACATAGGTGGCCAGTTCGAGCCGCTTCTATTGAGAATTTTGCAGAGTCATGGCAGCGTACTTCGCCTGTACCCATAATGTCTGGGTCAAGCCTCATGAAACATTGGGCGATCCGGTCAAATTGACCATCTAGAGTATTGCTTCTTTTGTCTGATGAGTCCGAGTTGTCTTCGAGGTTAACTTGTGAAACCCCTTTAAGATTCATCTCGATTGGGTTTTCAGCTGTTACGAACTTTCTTGTGCCAGCATATTTATCCAATAAATAGTCAAAGATCGAATACAAAGATTGGGTCTTACCTGAACCTGTAACGCCTGAAAGCAATACGTTACCTTGCTTCATTGATGATAGTGATTTTATCATTCGCAATTGACGAGGGTGGTATCCAGTGTCAGCAAGAGGTCTTACAGTTGTTTCTTTCAAGCCACTCGTTATACGACAGACAAGGTCCCCGCCTCTTTCTGTTGTACGAGGGGCGAATTCAACGCGCATTTCGATCGTTGATTGGCCAAAGCTGTAGATAAACTTGCCTGTTTGTGGCTTATTCCAATTCAAGTTATTGCCCTGAATTGTACTGCCATTGGCTTTATCCCCACCAATTACGTTATAGGCAATATCAACGGTCTCATATAGAAAGTCGAAAGGGTATTCTTTGAAGATTTTAAGATCTCCATCTTCCCTAATACGAACTTTAGTTTCTCCAGGTATATCGGAAACTTCAAAGTGAATGTCACTGCATGAAGGGTATAACTTCATTATTTCTGATGATATTTCTTTAAATACTCGGCCTTCATCATCGTTTCCGGCGTATGCTTTTGAGCCTGTATACTCTGATAAAGAGCAGATTAATTCATTAACACAAAGTACATTAACTAAATTGACACCTTTTACACTATCAATGCTTAAATCAGAAAATAAGGATGTTTTAATTTGCTGATATTGTTTAGCTCCCTCACTACTAATTAGAAGAGTGATAACTTCACTTATAGTGCCATCTATGGAGAGTTTGTTTCTAGCAACCAAATAGGTTTTGCCATAAGCAGGGTTCAGGATCTTTTCTGAACCTATTATTTCGCCTATGTCCCATGTAAGGTCAGATTTTTTTGTAAACGCAGTAGCATTAATGTAGATGCCAAAAGGGCGTTCATCAGGGCTGTTAATGTACGCTGAAAGTGAACCATTTTGATTTGTTTCAATTAAATCTGAACCGTTTAAAGGTACTAATTTAGTATTTGAATTGTCTAAAACTGAAACTTGAGTATTCATCCCCCCCCCCTTACTTAAACATTAAACCAGGTGAAGGAGAGTTGTTAGGCATCATCTGACCTCCGGTAGCATTAAAAACGCCCGAACGCATTTCTCCAAGCTTTTGCTCAATTATCTGATCTCTAAACTTTTGAGACTTTTTGAAACGAGAAAGAGCTTCGTCTTCTCCCATTAGTTTCAGCTGGCGAGTATTAGATTTTTCAGTAGAATTAAGGTCCATATTTGCTTTTTCAATAAGGGCACCGTCAAAAGATAGGTCTTTGATATACCACTCACCGAAAATTGCCCCTTCAGTTAAGATTTCATTCGCGCCTTGGTACCAAAATTCTCCGCGAATCAAACCGGCGACTTCGTATAGGTCGGTTAGATAGATTTGCGATTCCATTTCTTTGATTAAACTATCAAGGGCGACTTCTTTATCTTTAAGCTCTTTAGCTTCAAGTTCCGATTGGTACTTTTGGATTTGGAATTCCCGCTCGGCATCAGATACTTCTTTCTTAGCAGAACCACCCTGAATTAAACCTTTCTCAATGAGCAATAAATTTTTGTACTCATTGTCGAGCATCTTCATTTTATTCCTATGTTGTCGTTCTGCAGCCTGTAATTCCTGTGAGTTCAGTTGATCATTTTGCTTAGCTGAAAGCATTCTTTTTTCTTGAATGTCTTCGTATGTTTCCGTCTGGGCAAAAACCGTTAATGGGGCTACTAAAATTAAGGAGCATAGTAGTGCCTTGCAATTCCATCTATTCATACTATTTCTCAATTTCCTGTTCGTTCAAAATGCTATTACTGTGAAGGTACTGAAGCATCAAAGTAATTTCTTCAGTTTCTAAATTAAGATTGATTTTCCTAACGATCATGTTCGGAAACGCCGATAATTCCTGAGCCAATTTCTTTAGGTTTGAAAATGACCAGCCATAGCCGCTAGTTTCAATTTTTACATCAATGGTTATGTACTCAATTTCTGGGTCGTTTATTTCGGTGTTATAGATAAGGTTCTTAAATGGCACCTCTCGTTTTGTATTCGAGCTTGCTGTAATTGAACCGGTGAATTTTCCATGATATTTATCCTGCCTTTCTTGAATAAAACTCAAAATATCAACGTATTTCCCATCTGTGTCGTTTATAAAAACCTCTGCATCGACAATATCAAATTTTTGGGTAGGCATTTCCAGTGAGGTTACAGTCTTCGTTTCAATTACTTGGCCAGATAGTTTGTAGATCACCTGCCCATCAAACTGAGCAGCATCTCTAAATTTGGCTACTGTTGAGCCACCGTTACGCCACTGGATAGAAACGACATGGAAAAGTTCAATGTCCGGTGATTTTTGTAAATCAGATTCAGTACCGGATATAGTCGCCTTTAATTCTAATGAGACTGAATATGGGTACCATTTTTCTACATTCACAGGTAGAGTGTTGACGTATCTATAGAAGTCTCCAATAACTTTTGTAGGGTTTGCTCCAGTCAATCGCTGGCTAAGCCACTTCGCTTCTTCATTCGATGCTGCAATCTTATCCCTAGCCAGTGCTGCGGAATAGTTGCCCTGATTTTGCCCTCTTGTGAACCCTACTTTTGAGGGTGTAGAGTAATAATTATCTAAGTTAGGGAGTTCATCTAAGCCAGCATCATTTTCCTTTAAATACTTGTACCCAAAAACTGCTGAAGCTAGCGTTAATAAGACGCCAACTTTCTTTAATGGCAGGGAAGCCAAAGGGTTACGGTTAAAAAGCTTATCAACTGGCTTTACGAGAGCAAATTTTTCAGATTCGATCGCGTCATTAATCGTTTTGTAAGACAACTCCTGATACATATCAATGTCTTCAACGAATGTACCAGAGACACAGTCTCTAACAACTTCCGGCACAACATGCCTTAATTTTCGATCATGCAAGTCATAGATTTGGTAATGTTCTTGCATTTGGTCGGCAACTTCAGACACATCATTTAGAATGATGTCGTTTTTACCCGTAGCTGGGCATTTGTCTATAATTAAGAGGTACCAAAATCGCCCATCGTCCAACTGCTCAACAAAATAAGCGTTGGGGTATTGCTCCGAAATTGCCTTACAAACAATCGCCGCAGCAGAATAGAAACGGGTTGAGATTTGATGGGCTAATCCAACACTATGGCATGGTAGTGATTCGATGTCTTCGCCATCAACCGTTAACCCATATTTGGCATCGTATTTGTCTATGATACGTTTAAGGTGTCGCTGTTTCTCAGTAGGAGCAATACTATGCCAAGACAAGCCCATGTAATGCCTAGGGAAGCCTTTTCCCTCGAGAGATAGCATTTGTTTATCACTATTCATAGCCACCTACACTTTTTCAATATGCGGTGTAACCAAGATAAGCATTACGGAGCGTTGTTTCTTAGATGAATCGTTGCCACCTAACCACCAAAACATGCTGCCTAGCATTGACTGATTTTGGCTATTATCAATCACTTGCTCAAATCCTGTCATAATGATCGTTTCACCTGGACGGACATTTCTTGCGCTTACTAGAGCTGATACCGTTCTGTCAGTCAGTTGGAGCTGAGTGTCACCTACTTCTAGCGGGTCAAGTGCATTCAAAGAGCTGATGTCTGTCACCAAACGAATAGCGATTGTTCCGTTTGAATTCACCTTTGGAGTAGCGAAGAAAACAATACCATTTGTCGTTGTGTCGGTGGTTGCTGTCGTTCTAATTACGTCACCGGAAACGCTAGTTTCAATTTTATCTGCATACTTACGTTCGTTGACGTATTGGATTGGTACTATGTCGTTGTTGGGAACCGTAGTATCAATGGTCTTTTTCAAAGACAGCGCTTTGGTGCCTTGTAACGCTCTGATAGCCATTTCAGTACCTTTGAATGCCCCCTTGGAGATTTTTATACCGAAGCCACCTAAGTTGGTTGAATCCCCAATTGGAACACCATCAAAATTGAGTTCCGTACTGCCACTTTGATACTTAATAGCTTGTTCAATACCCATGTTAGTTGAGTCGGTTGTTATCACCTCCCAAAGCTCAATGTTTAACCTGATCATCTTCCCAGCAATAGAATTTGACTGGTCAATGAAGCTTTCAATCAATTCCAGTTTCGCGGGTGTGTCAGTGACAGCAACGAGACTTAATGCAGGTAAGACCTCTACTCGAGCCTCTTCAGATGCCACGGATTTAACACCAGCAAGTAGCTGTTCCAATGGTTTTCCTAAATCTCTATTTAAGCTATAGCTATGTGAGCTTGCTGTAGTAGATGTGGTCCCCGACCCTTGCTCGCCACCACCAGTAGAAGAGTTGATATTAGATGTGAGCTTAGTGGACGAAGCATACTGATCGATACGGAAGTACTTAGTATCCTGATGATAGAAGGTAACTCGACCATCATCCCCATACTTCCACCATAGGTTTGTTTTTGCAGCAATGCTGTCAAGGAGTTGTTTGAAAGCAATACGAGATTCATTACGCAATGAAATCGTAACACCGGCACCGTCAATCAGACCTGAAGTATTGGTATTGGTATATTGAGCTTCCACATTAATGTCTTCACCTGTGGAATCACTTGTTCCTGTAGCCTCGGTGCTATTACTTATGTCGCCTTCAGTAGCTTTAGATAGGTATTCAATAGCATCCGCTGAAAACGAAATATAGACACCGTAGGAGCTGAATGTATTATTGAGATAATCAATTACCTCACCAAGTGGTTTGGCTCGGAAGTTTTTAAAACGTGTTGGGCTCGAAAAGATTTCAGGTAAATCGACCTCTTCTTTGTACTTGTAAGGGGCGCCCAATATTACAAAATTTTGCTCTTCAGAATATACGCTTTGGTTTACACCTGCCTTCAGCTGGTTATCTAAGATTGTTTTTAGAGCTGCTTCTGACTGTGAAGCCGCAATTTTATTTTGAGTGTCACCAGGTACAGTACAACCAGATACGATAATGGCAAAAAAGAGTACCGGAGTGATTCCTTTGAAGAAGTTCATTTTTATTCCTTTCTATTTAGCGGTCTGCGTAGAGCCGCCTGGCAATATATGAGCAGCACCAATTTCAGGGCTGAAGCTAACCCAGAGAGGCTCATCAGTTTTTAACGTTTCTTGGAGTACTAAATCTAAAACGCCACCTTTGCCTGTTAGGTTACCAACCAAAACTGAATTTGATTTAACGGGGAAATCGAATTCACTACCCCAGATGATGTCAATGTTTGATTGCGAGTCCCATACTTGAAAGTTTTTACGAAGAGATAGCTTAGAATTCATAACCCAAATATTAGGGTTTCTTGTTTGTAAATGGGTGAGGTGTTCGCGGTTAGTGGAGGCTGCGATAACATTTTCTTCTTCATTAATTACGATATAAACGCCTTTATTAATGCGTTGAATTTTCATTATTGCTGTTCGCCAATTTACGGCAGGTTCCCAACCAAGTAGATGGTTAAACATATTTGGCCCGAGGTTTACTTTCCATCCGCGAGGGGCAAGACCATTAAGAATTTCATGGGCCGGAAGCTTGTGTTTAATATTACTTCCGGATTCAATGTAAGTATCATTTAGTCCATGTTGCGTATCAGTTTCAAAGTCACTGAAGACCACACCAGAGTGGGCAACAGAGGCATAAAGTATCGCTGGTATTAAATAGAAATATTTCATAAGAATTCTCTTTGCTTGATGAATTAAATATACGACATTTGTGATTAATAAACAATAAATCAACTAAACTCTATTGCTTGGTTTCCACTGATGTTTGGATTTGATCGGTGCATTGTTACCTTTTATGTTTTTCGCGATGAGATAGACAATTAGTTCCACAGGCCCTCGACCAGTAGCCGCAACAATCATCATGACAACGAAAAAACCGGCTAAGAATTTTAGGTACGACATACTAAACATTAAAGGCGTTAACAACAGCGGGAAGATTGCGGTTCCGTCCATTAAAAAAAACAAAGCCCTTTTCATAGCGGTCTGAACTACTTTCCGGTCCAAATGCGGTTTGTAGTTACTCATACAAGCTCCTCCATCATCAATGATTCAGGGGCTATGATTCCATTGTCATACAAGTTTTTAAGTTGCTGAGCAAAGGTATTTCCTCGTTCAATTAGGTGTTGTTGGATAATGATGCCAATTTCAATATCAGTTTTTGCAGCCAGTAAATGGCCCCTCAATTCAGAATCTAAATACACAGTTTCACGAATTGCGATTCTACCACCGTCAATTGTATGTACTAAAATTTGAGCAACGACTGTTGATAGTTCATTAATAAAACTGCCCAATACAGCCTTCTTATCATCCCCATCAATCATGTTGAAAATACGCGAAATAGCACTTTTGCAAGAATTTGCATGCAATGTTGCCAATAAGAAGTGTCCTGTATTTGAAAAATTTAATGCATATTCAATTGATTCTTTCGACCTTAATTCTCCCTGAACGAGAATGTTAGGTCGCAATCTCAATGCGGTTCTTAATCCGCTACCAAACGAAAGTACGTCCGAATCAGTCTCAATTGGACCAACCTCATGAACAGATATAGAGTTCCCTGTAGCTTTCTTGACTTTTTCATAGCTAATTTCAGGTGGGTCTTCAAACACTAGTATGTGCTTACCGTTCGAAGGTGTTTCGAGAACTGTCCTGATAATACCTGCCATTGTGGTTGTTTTTCCCGTTCCTGTGCCACCTACAAACAGAGCAATACCTTTACGATTTTTTTGAACAACATCCACAAGTTCAGGTTCTATATTCAACTGCTGAGCATTCTTGGGTGTGTCAGGGTTTAGTCGACCGACTAGTTTGAACGTTTTTCCGTAAATCAAGGATCTTGAAGTTAATGCGGCAACTCGAAAGCTTCGAACCTTGGTTTTATCATCTGGGTTTTTAGTGATGTGAGCAAAGAAGACAGGCTCTGCACTATTAACTGAATTAAGAAGTGAAGCCTTTGAACCGAGCATATAAAGCAAGATTTTTTTACACGCATTAGGTTGCATTGTCCTATCTGTGATTTCATGGATCGTTCCATTTACATCCACTCGTACGCGATAGCCATAGTCGATGAGAATGTCTGATGCATTTAAGTCAATGGCAGTCCATAATATTTGACTGATTTCAACATCCGTCATTTCACTTGAGACATTTAGTAGGGGTATTTTTTTTTGCATTAATCCATACCTAACTTGATGTATGAATCTTCAATTTCTTGAATGCTGAGCTCTCCATTTACAACTCTGCTGGTGATTTCTTTTCTAATTGACCCTCTTGGTTCTGTAATTGGCGAATCATACTGATCGCTATCACTTTGCCAAGACGCGAGCCCATCAAGAGAGACATATTGTGTCCCAAGCCCCATCTGATTCCCTTGGATTGTCACACCCACATTTTCAACTATCATTCCTGGTTTGTTTAAGTGATTTAATTCCACTGCGTTTATGTATCTAACCATACCCGTTGCATCAACGAACGCCTGAATTGCTCTTGAACGCATCTCTGTAATAGCTTGTTCTTCCCCCATTGACCAACCATCTTCAACAGCTTGAAGAAATACTTCTTCTTCTTCTTGATTTGACGGAAGCAGCTCAAGAATAGGCTTGTGCGATACCATTTTATTTTCGTCATAAAAGTAGTCAGACCAACTAGGCTTTCGTAACACTGGCTTAGGTTGAGTTCTTAATTGGTAAATAACATCATCGGTTCTCACATAAGGCGTATCAGCATCAGTGTTGATAACAGAATGAGCCTGTATTTCATCAACAATACCAGGCACTATAAACTTAGCTTCACCGGAATTAAGGTCTGCAGAAACGTTCACCAAGCTTTCGAATGGTAAAAGCCTACTCCAAAGCTCTTTTTTCTTATCCGTTAGTTCTACCAGCCGCGCCATAGTTGCTATATATCCATTTGAGCTGCCAAGTTCTTCTCCGCTTTCTTTAATCGAAGCCATTCGAAGAGCAAGCTCTTGGTCATCAATATGCTGCTGATAACCTTTAAGATTCGATAGCTCTTCTAGTGTCATGTAATCGCTCTGTTTAGCCATAGCGACAGGAGTTGTGACAAACAGGATTGACATGATTTTTATCAAACATTTCAATTCGTAGTCTCCAAGTATTTGACGACTATTGTTTTAACTTTATGGTCAATCATAAAATCAACTTGAGCTCCCTTCTCTGCATCAATCATCGATATTGCATCCTTTATTGGTTGATCATTGAGTACTAGGTTGACCCAAACACCTCCTGGCGGTTTACGGCCATAGGTGAAAACCCTCTCAGACCCATAACCAACTTTTTCGGCAATTCCTTTTGCAATAGTCTCGACTTCGCATTGACAGTTCCAATCAACCCTTTTGTCAAAACCAGGTAGAACCATTGTCGACAACATTTTTTCTTGCCTTCGCTGCCCGAATGGCTTAATGGCTTGAGCCTTTGCACTTCTTGTTTTTGCAAGTAAACGTAATTCATCCAGCAGTTCTATTGCGTAAGGCTCCAATCCACCAAACGCTCGCTCTTCTACACTAGGAATGTCCATTTCGCTGTGGTCAACGACTTGGCTGCTTGTGCAACCTGTCAAAGATATAAAACAAAAGAAAAGGATGGCCCAAAATTTATTAGTCATGATTAAACTCTTGTAGATAGTTGAGGCAAGTGGTTTTACTAGAATTGAGGTTAACGATCTTATCTGTTGCGTCTGCTGAAGCGTTCCCTTTGGTTAAATCTGGATGATGCAATCTAACTTGAGTATGAAACGCTTTTTTAATATCGCGTGTTGTGAAGGTAGAATGCGGATCTAAACTCAACACTTTCAGTGCCTTAAGTACTTCAGGTGGAAGGATAGATTCGTCCTTACTGGTGCCCCCTGATTTTGGTTGGTTTTGTCGTGGTTCTTTGGTCGAGTCATAACCAGCCTTACGAATTTTCGCTCTAGCCTCATTAAACTTGTTGCTTCGTTTGTTTGTCGATTTGTAGATGACCAAATATCCAACAAAGAACAGAATTCCGGCGATAAACGACAAGACCACCGAGTTGAATATGTAGTACGTAGCTAAGGTGCCAGCTGTAATGATGGCGATCATAGGCATTAAGTAGGGGGTGAATTTGTTAATCATAGCAGACCCAAAGAGTATCAATTACACTTAATCTATGTCATTTTGAATACAAAAACAATAGTAATAAATTCGAGCGTTAGCTTGGTATAAATTCTGAGGCGATCAATTTAAAATTGACCAGTGTAATAGGCCATATGATTTACTTAATTTCAAAAAGAGTGCGATTTTTGTCACATTTTGGCCGAGCATTTTATTAAAAAAGCTGCATATTCGAGAACGGCGGTGAAATATGATTCAGATTCTATTAATATCCAAAATGAATTTTTCACAACTAGTCAATAACTACAATCTATTATATTTGGCTACGAACACATATATAGGCTTAAAATGGAATTATCTAACTACCATCAGATTGCTGACTCTCTATTCAAGTCAGAATTCAGTAACAACGATATTGGGTACCTAGAAAATCGTAATGAAAACCTTGAACTGGTTATCAGACGAGGAGTTAATGTTGAAGCATTACTCTCATTGTTTGACTATGGTCAAACTGCTACCCACCATATAAACGACACTACGGCAAAAAAGATAGAAGCTGAGCTATCAGTTTCTGAAGGATGGTTGGATACGAAACATGAAATTAAGTCGAGAAAGTTGGTTGTCAATATCAGACAACACAACATTGCTCAATTAGTTATTGACGACAAGTTCAAGGTTCAGACGAAGCAGTTTTTAAGCAAAATCATATCTTCAACACCTTCTATGGCATTATATTACCTAATGTACGAGGTGAATTTTGAGGAACAATCCTTTTACTTTCGTTCGCTTGAAAATTTTCTAGACTTAGATATTTGCGTACTAGATGACGATATGCTTTAACGTTCGAATGATGGCCCATCAGATAATTTCCCTTTCTTTGTGATGGTAGTATCAGGTTTGTTTGCTGGTGCTACCTCTCTTATGTTTTGCCACCTCTTCGAACTTTGAATTGTGTCTTGAACCATGACTAAGTTGAGTTTGCTCAGGTCCCTATTTTGCTCTTTTTCAGTAACGCTAATTTTCAAACGTAAATCCGAGCTCGCGAGAGGATCTGCGTTGATTCTATCCAGCAGTGTAGGAAGTTGATTGAAAGGAGTAGTATCAAAAGCTGATAAGACTTGGGGTGGAATACAACTTGATCGTATTGCCACTATATTTTGAATCAGTTCATTGTAACCTTGCTCACGCTTCTTTGAAGTTGATAATTCTAATTTAGTAAACTGCGAAAATGCGCTTTTTAGATCTTTAAGGTTCATGATGTGATTCGGGAATACTCAATTGTGCAAAAGCAATGGGTTGATATGCAGTCTGTAGAACCGCCCTCTTAAACCAGAGGTTTACGCTGGTGTAATCAAGCCCATTTTTTAACATGAGTGAGGCGTAATAATCTTGGGGTTCATAGTTTGCAATCCTACAAATTACATCGAAGTCGAACAATACAAGTTGGTGTTTGTTGTACAGCTTTTCAATTGAACTGATGATGCTTTCTACTGGTACTTCACTGGAGGATTCGACTTTAGCCATTAAAGAATGGTCTGTTTCTAGGGCAAGTGAGATCAGGTATAACGCTACGCTTCGCGAATACTCTGATACTGAAGGAAATGACAACAATGATGCAATATTTTGAAGTTCACTCATAGAGTTATTTACAAGGTTCTTTTTATTAAGTGTTAATCCAATTATAGAGCTTTAAAAGACTACATGAGATTTATAATTAATTGAGGTAATACAAGCATAGCTGACATCCAATACATCAATAAACTGTATGTATGGAAATTAGACATAAAGCTAGTCTATATGCAATCAAATGTAAACTATAGCAATAAAGGAACAATACATGCCAGAACCATGGGAATTTGAGCCTGAAAATCAAGATATTGATTTTATAGATGTTTCAGAAGCTTCTACGACTGTTATTGAAAATCCGGAGGAAACAAAAGAGACACAACCATTTTTAAATGACGTTCATCTTAGTGAGTTTGTGCCAAAAGAAAAACTCAATGTTCAAAATAGTGGAGAAAGGTCTCAATCCATACAAAAAACAGTAAATGAAAACCCTACTAACGGTGAAAGTACCGCACGGCCAACACCATATTTTCACCCTAATAGCCAAGTAAAGCTATACCATAAACAACATGGGACTGCCGCTGTGATACGCTTAGGTAAAACCAGGAACGACTTAATTACTGTCGTTATAGATCTTTGTTTTAACCATACAGGAAATCCTGATGATTGGCAGGGGCAACCTAGTGTCGCATTTGGTGTTGATGAGCTGCTGGAAGCATTTCATTTATTGAAAGCTGATAACAACAACTATAAGCAAACTTTGAAGTTCCATTCCCAGCACAAAAACTTCCTTAATCTATGTTGTAACTGTGATTCAATCATAATCGATACGACCAGTTCTCAAAAACGACTATATTTGAAAGGGTTAATCGGTCATAAAATTAAGTTTTTAGCCATGGTGGAATCTGCAATTAACCACTATTTTGCCACAGCATTCCCATTAGTTGAGAAAAACATAATTGAACGTTTATGAAGATTTTAGACTTCCTTGAAGCTTTATGTTTGAAGCTTCAAGGTGGCCTGTTGCTCTTAGGTATCGCATCACTGTGCTCATATTTGTCCAATCACCAATCGACATTAAATCCGCTTCGCTCATGTTGTGGATGACTTTTCCATCTATGCAAGCACCAACTCGCCCTGAGTGTCCAGTCCATATTCTTCCGTAGTCTGGGTGTTTAATGGCGTTTTTATCATGTGTATACAATAGCTTATATGCTCGTTCAAATACGCGATCAATCGTTTCTCCTGGCATTGGCGTAGTTCCGTTTTTAAACATAGAATTTTGATAGATCCAGCTGAAGATATACGTATTGGTTTCAGTTAGACGAACCGGTACTTTTTTCTTTGCCATTTCCTTTAGCACCCCTTCTTCCATCTTTTCTATGTTTGATTCCTCTTTATCGATGGCCTTGTTAAACAACACAATGGCATTATCAACAATGGCCAGGTAATTATTTAAAATCTCAGCATACTCATTGGTAATTGATTTCTCAACTGGAGCACTACTGGTCTTCGAAACCACCCTTTTTATTGTTATTGAACCATTAGAAAAACTAATGTTTTTTCTAAGAATGGTACCTATTTCCCCCTCTCGGATTCCGGTACAGTATGCAATGATCAATACGCATAGATCCCGTAGGTTTTTTAAGCCTGTTTGTTCTAAGTCCCGCATCAGCGGCAGAAGTGCATTTAAGTGTTGGGCGCGGAACGGAACTGCGACACGCTGAGTTACTTTGTTCAAATCAGCTTTGGCCATGTCACGTTTCAAGCCCTTGAAGCGTTCCACTATCATCCTTTCTTTTGTTGCGTCAGGCATATCCATCAACTTAAAAAAAATCGAGAACAAGTTCTTACGAGTTACGATTGTGGCATAGGATTTATGCTCTTCAAGCTGCAGATGAACAAACCAGTAAAAAAATATTTGAGTATTGATTGGAAATGCGTAGCGTAACCCGATGTCAGTAGTATAACTACACCAACTTCGTAACGTAGAAAACAGGTTCCTTTGAGTAGCTTCTGATAGCCCTCCCCTAGTTACCTCAAATATCTTCATGTTTTTAAGTACTTTTTCTATTTCAGGATGATTCGGGTCAATGGCCGCAGACAGATCAGGTAGTGGTACTTTTAAACGCTTGATGTTGTCATTACTACTTTCAAGTTTTTCATGCAGTTTACTTAACTTGGATATCGTTTCCGCACTCATCCCACTTTGATTTAATGCTAACTTTGTCGCCATACATTGAAACCTTTTTACTTGTGACAGTGTCACTCACTCGTGATTATTTCATGTTATAACTGTAATTATAACATGAAATCTAAACTTGGATATAAATACAGTACTTTTGCTATTCGTGTTGAAGCATATTATGTCTTTCTTCATGCACCAGCGCTTCCCCGTGCTATACCACTCAATTAGCGAATAATGCACTGGTCAAATGTATGGTTTGGGCGGATATGTTCATTGCCAATCAGATTGTACTATTGGCTGGTATTTTTAGCGGGATTAATGAAAGTTATTTAGGTATGGATTGAATTGCTCTTGATAGAAATGATGTACAACAAAGTTCAATTAAAAAGGCTGGCCAAATAGAGTCATACTTATTGTATATAATAATTTAGGTCTATAGCTACGAAATAACATTTACCTCTTCTTTATATCAAATCTTTCTATATTAATTAATATAGTGATTTCTAATATATATTATGGACATGTTTATTCAGTTGTAATTTAAATTGGTGCTTTTCAGTTCTTAGCATTTTAAATATAATTGTATACTCGTGAGACACAAGATCTATACTACAGTAGTTCAACCTTGCTTGTTCATTATCACGTCTTTTTATATGTAGAGGAAACACATCAAGCTACTGATTCATATTGTTTTTTATTCTGTTGTGCATTTCAAAACCTAGGACAATACCGCTAATTCCTGGTTGACTTTTAAAGGTATACACGGGAGCTGAAGTTGTGCCACTTTCTTTTATAAAACAAGTCATAATAATGCTTTAATTATTTTAGCTGTGTCTTTTCATTTTCAATTAATATGGTAATCTATTATCTTCTTCCAATAATAACTTAAAATTAAGTAATATTTTATTTTATATTAACCTAGTTATTAGCTCATTAATCTTGAAATCTTAATTACCTTTTCATCATGATAGACCCATCTCCACCAGCATTATTTTGTTCACTATAAATGTTAAGAATTGAACCGCTTAAATCCTCAATCTCATGGACATTCAGACTTAATCTAGGGGTGGCTTTTCGGTACAATACTATTGTCAAAGAATCTTAGCTGAAGACACCTGTGACAGTGTAACTAACTATGGCTATCTGTCTCACTCTATGTTGTGTTCTGTTGGCTCAGGAATATGTACCGTAGCTCAGCGTGAACTTGCCATTGAACGAAGAGTGACAACATCTAGCCTAAAATCTCTCACAAGTTTATTAAAGAAAGTTGCATCTAATGACGCTAACTTCAACCAGCTTAGTGCTTCATTGTTAGCTCTCGCGCTCTTATGTCGGCCAGTATATTTGATCATTTGGCCTCTCGTATGAGCACGTTATGACTTTTCTAATATCTAGGTTTTTCTCAAAAACTAGGATCTTTCAGGAGACAATAAAGTAAAGCTCATTTTTGGACAAAACTTTGTCAGTGCTTTTGCTAAATTAGCAAACCACAAATATACATAGGTATGGCAAAGTTGTTGTGAAAAGCTAGTGCGATGGTTAACATCGCACCGGATAAGTATTGGCTGAGTTCGTGTTAAGCGGCATTACGTAAAATCGCGTTGTCTTGACTAACACTACAAACACTTAAAGCGTATTGTTGCCTTGGGATAATTTCCCAAAATAAATGGCCCCTGATTTTCGTGGGTGTCTATTACTTCTAATTCTTTATCTAGACTTTTACAAAAATTATTAGCTTGTTCTAATACCTCCTGTAGTAGCGGCTCACTACCTGACGGGAGAGCCCCCTCTTGTCTAGACATTACATACTGGCCTTTTCCTGATGGAGTAGGACCTGTTGTCGTTGTTGAGCACCCAGCTAGAGTAAGTAACGATAACCCAAAAAAAATCTCTTTCATTGCAATAACTTACGCCTTAAAAATTAATATAAACTATAAAATATTATTCCATACCTAACCTAGCGAATAGACGTTTAGAAGCAAACCTTACCTCTCTACAATCACCGATACCCTCTTTGAACTCTTTGCTTTGAGTTAAAGATATTCCTTTCCTTTTTGCAGTTTCAATATCTTGGAGCATAGCTGATTTCAATGCAGCATCAATACTAGTGATCTTAGAAGTATCTTTACCATGTTGGTTAGCCCATTGGGTTAATATGGAAGTAAACCTATCCGCATAGTTTCTATGCTCAAGTCCCATAATAGGGGTTCCTAAATCACTAGAGTATTCACCGTAATAGTAACAACCTATATTTTTACCCTGAAGTTGCATAACTTCGACTAATTGCTCTTTAGAAAGATCAACCACTTCATTACCAAAACAGCCAACTAATGAAGATACCACCCCAATGACTCCAACAAATCTAATCGTACTCTTTCTCACTTTAGTTCCTGATCTACTTTAAAATTATCGAACATCATAGCATAAAAAGCGAATGGGGCAGAACTGTACTAACTGAAATAGCTAGCTGGAAGATGGGAACACAATCTGGGCTTAAAAAATCTAGCCCATATTAAATCTGACTGGCACCGAGTCAAAAATGGGTAACTGTCAGATCAGAGTTTGTCCAACAACCTGTTACACAATTGGGAATCATCTTGTTTCACAAATAAATCTGATAATGGTTCCATGAGCACTAAACACGTCTTTGGACATAAATGAGTTTCAAAAAACCTTACATTAGCAAGTCATGAATAACTAGAGGTATGGCAAATAGCAAAAGTGATGTGCAGTACGCACCGGATGATGTGTCGAGACCTCTGCCTTTTGAAGACCGCGCTTGCATTGAGAAAAGAACTTCAATTAAATATTATCATCGACCGAATAAATTCATTGACGCCATACTATCTGAGGTAGTTACTGTCTTTGTAATGTTGTAGCTGTCAATGTTGTCTCTGAGCTTAAGCGCTAAGTCGAGGTTACCATCGATATCGGCGATAAAGTCATTCCACTTAACCACTTTAATATAGGATGGCTCGCCGAGATAGACTGATTGGCCAGTATGCACATTACTATCGCAATTACTCAATTCAGGTAATTTTTGATTAAACATGTTTTTTCTCAAGACTTCAAAAAGTGTATCGGTACGCAAAATTCTACAGTTACACTGAATACAACTGCCATTTTGGATAAAGTAATCGTATGATCCCATTCTATCGGGAATAACCACAGCTAATATAGCGTTCGGTCTACTAGTTTTAAAGCCTCGGGTTGACTCTCTTAGCGAGTATGAGATTTCCCAAGGTATCCATTGTTCAGACTCTTTCTGGAATGACGATTTCATCCCTTTTGTTATGAGAACAATTGTGATGCTACTATCGAAAATCTTGTCTCTTAGCTTTGATCGAATAGTTGAGTCTTTAAAGTCACTAAGGTCCTCGTCGTCTTTTTCACCTTTATTTATGTGGTCGAAAATACTCAAATTACTCTGTAAAACATCGACATAACGTCTAGCTGTAGTAGGCTCAAAGTCTAATAACCCTAGGTTTAACGGAGCGACATCTGCATCGGCGTATTTGTAAGATATAAAAATTTTTCTAGCCATTCTATGCCCCAATTACACAAGATACTTGATATACGATTGCGATCAATGGCAAGTAGAAAAAGACAAGTGTGTCCGAAAATATACCTGACAACCAACTGCTAGTACGAGTGTTATAGGCTGCTGGATTCATACTGAAATCAATATCTGCTTCATCCAAGCGACGTACGTGGTCGTATAGTCCTCTGAACTTTCTTTCTTGAGAAAGAAAAAAACCATCAAGGAACCAAAAGATAGGTCCAACTATGTAGCTAGGAACAAACAATTGAGGGTTGTTATCTGCTGAAAGAGCTAACAGGGCAGCTATTAAAGTTATCGTCCAACCTTTTATTAAGAAAGAGTTGCTATTCATCCTCGTGATTACACCTTGGATAAACTGGAGGTGTGCAATTTTACTTTCCATACTGGTTCCTTCTATTTATTGTGTTACTTGCAATCTCTGTAAGTTATCAGTGAAGCTTTCTTGATATAGGGCTGTTAAAGCGTCAAAACCTTTTAAATCTTGTTCGACGCAATGATATAACCAATTATATATAACGTTATAATTGTGTTTTTTAAGATGATCAGTAGACACCTTATATGAGACTTCAAAGGTATTAGAATCAGAAGCATTTATCGATTTGTTAAATTGACTCTCTGTTAGATCTTTTGCTCTGTTGGCAAGAGGGTGTTCACGTCTACGAACTAGAGAGCTAAATTGTAACTCGCTCATAACCCAGGGTGACGACGTTCGTTGGTCGATCTCGCCGTTTGTATTAAAGTCTTCAAGCGTATTTTGGGTGTTCAAAAACAACAGACATTCAGATCTATCAATCATGCAGTTTAAAGAGTTTTGAAGCATTAAATAAATATTACTAGTAGTTTTATTCCTAGCTTCATAAGAGTATGTTCCAGTATCGCTTTGATAACAAAACTTGTTATCTATCTTTCTCAACAGATCGTCTGCATAGCCCCAAACTTGTGAATCTATAAACACATTTACATCCAACATAGTATTGCATATATATGCAAATTGTTCGGCGATTACTTTGTCTTTGTGGGAGTGAGACAGGAAGATATGAGACTTTTCGATAAATGGAAACCAAGATTTTTGAAGCAAGTCGCCATCCAAAATACCTTCCTTAAAATAGAAGTCATCAAGCTCTGCGTGGATTTGTAACTCTGAGTCTTTGACAAATGAATTTAAACTTTGTCCTAAATGTATACCGCTATGACAAAAACGTTCAACTAAATCTACTGCCACGGTATTGTTAGTTGTAATATCATAACCTTTAAACATGAGACCTCCTTAGTAAATTGGTTGTGCAATTGTCTGTATATCATCCCTTATATGGGGGTAGATACGTCATAGTCAAGGGGTTGCTTAATTAAGTATTCGTTTATAAATTTTAAATGGGCTGCAATATGTTGGTAGTCGTAAGAGCAGAGATGAGAACACTATTGAACCGTCGAATTTACCCCCGTGATACAACACGGGGATTAACGACGAACAGCATCCGAAGAATGGATAACTTCTTGTAGGGCAAAGTCCCATTAACAGGATGTGAATGAGTGAAGGTCTACCAAATAATGGGGCATGAACGTGCCAGAACAGAGCGGCCTGACACGAGTATGGACAGAAATCATTTTCGGAAAATCGAACATTAGCGTGTCATAAATAACTAGAGGTATGGCAAATAGCAAAACTGACGTGCAGGTCGTATCAGATTCGTATCGAAACCTCTGCCTTTTGAATACCGCGCTATCATTGAGAAAAGTATCAAGGCCGCCACCCTTCTAGAGCAGATCGCACAATTTACTTATATAGAGGCTCAGGCTTGTTCAACACTTGGGATTTAACGTTGGCTACGCAACGCTTAATCCTTACCTGCTATGTGAGTATTTTATTGACTTCGGCATCATCAATTTTAATACCGTTATTAATATAATATTTCACTTGTTTAAATATATTGCTATCGTTGGTGAAGTTTAAACTATATATTGGCTTACCGACTAATAATGCATGTTCAATTTCCAATGATATCCAAGGTGATGTAAATGAATTATCAGTATTCACGGAATTTTTTGTTTGCAGAAATACAATACACCTTGATTGTTCAATTCGCTTTTTTAACACCATTTTGGTGTAGTCACTTACTAGATTTCGCTTCAAAAAATCATTATCACTAGTCCAGTCACAGTATACACTTAAGTCATGGTTATTAAGGCACGACTTAACCTGCCTTACTAAATCAGAGTCTTTATAACTATGCGAGATGAACACATGGAACTTCTTTTTATTTTGTATAGTATTTGACTCTAATCTTTGATACAAATCTTCTGGAGAAACAATAAACTGGTCTGTCTCTGTATTATATGATTTAACTTTGCCCTTAAAATTTTTTCTTAGTCTCACTGAAGCCCCAAGTTTTTGAAGATGCTCAAATGCCATCCTCCTAACTTGGTTGTTTCGTTCACTATCGTTTAGCTTCTGAAAAAACTCTATGACTTTAAGAGTGTTATATTTTTTAAGCTCATTAAATATTTCAACTTTCCCTTGAATTGTTATTCCTCTTTTATGATAAGCAGATAAAAATGCATCAATATATAACGGATCTACTATTTGTAGATCTCTATTTATAGATGCTATTTTATTCTCATGCGACTTTACTTTATTATTTGCTTTATTCAGTAGTAATTGATACGCCAGTTGAGCATTATTTTCGTTAAATTTTTTCTTATGTGCTGCAAGTTGGCCTTGTGAAATCATATGTTTAACTTTAAGCAACTTGAAGAAAAAAACATCAGGCTTATCATGATAATATCTTTTTTTCTTACCGACTTTAGCTAGGAACTTATCCTTGCTTTCATATTGTTCATATCTTTTGTTTAAGCTATCCCACATTAGTGGGAATAATTCTTTAAATAACTTTAACAACACATATTTATCATATTCAGCAGGTAGTGCCTCTGAGATTAAATTCAAAGGTCGTGTAAATGACTTTTGTAATTTTCTTGTTTCTGACTCGTATTTTCTTTTTACAATACCCGCCATAATCAACCAATTGCTATTATTTTAGTTATATAAATCATAAATACTAATGGAATATAAAAACCCCAAACTGAAATTGACTTCATTGCATCAACTTGATGTCTTGACATATTCTCCTGTGGCTTTATTGCATATAAATCAGAACTTACAATCGACTTACTATGTAGTTTTTCGACGAATTTATTGTAAGTCTCTCTAAAACCCTTTTCTAACGCCAAGTAATATGCATCTAAACAGGAAAATATTACCGTAGGTAATAATGCAATCCATGCATAATCTGGTTTCCCTTTATCCGCAACTATTACAAGCACAGCAGAAACTAGAGTAATACACCATGATTTACACGAAGAGCTATTTGATGCCATTCTCTGTATAACATTTTGCAACATCGCTAAATGAGCTTGAACTGAAGGAGATTCTTCAGCCAAACTAATCGACTGATTTTCTGACATTTTTCATTATCCTAAATTTGATGATTTCGAAAAGCACATAACGTTTCATAGACGTTTTTTTTCTGTAATTTTATTCGACCAATCATAACGCTAAATATACTCACGCTCAATCTAATGCCCGTATGGCCAAGCGCCTAGGATGTGAACTTCAGAAATTGCCGAAAGTTTCCGTATAACTCCGGCGGCTTCGGAGCAATAGGATTTTCAACCTACATATGGCCAAAGCAAGCTCGGTCTGAATCTCATTCATCGGATTAGATCTGGTAGGGAAAACGAACGTCCCCTAAAATGTGTGGAGTATTTGATCTAAGTAACTATGGGGCAGCGATTAGCTAAAAACGCTCTGTACCCATTGCTTGCAATGGCTGAGCCAACCTGATGAAAAACTGAGGCTGGCCACCCTTCTAAAGCAGATCGCACAATTTACTTATATAGAGGCTCGGGCTTGTTCAACACTTGGGATTTAACGTTGGCTACGCAATGCTTAATCCTTATCTGTTATACGATTATTACGCTATTGTCCAAACAACGTCTTTCACTGCCTTAGCATCACTTTTCAGCAAGACTTGTTGATCTCTGAGTTTGCCAAATATAGTCGTGATTTTCTCAGCTTCTCTTATACCGGTAAGGTCACGAGCTTGTTGGTTGTTGATTGAACCGTGCTTTTTAACAAAAGCGGTAATCGAATCTTCTGGTAGTAGCTTCGACGCATGATAGATAGATACTCGAACATAATTTCCATCTTCTACAATACTTGGGGCTTTCAGACCAAACTCATCCATGCGATGAAAAGCAGTATTTACACCTTCACCAAGATCTTTGTTAGGCGCCCCTGGGTAACGAGATAAGAAGCGAACCAGCTTTGAATTTCGAGAGAAGCGACTATCCAGAATATTGTCAACTTTTACGAAACCTGGCAATTTCCCTGGACTTTTTATTTCAATACGATCTTTAAAAACACCTACATGGACGTGATCAGAAATTGAATAGTCGCGATGGATAACTGCATTTACAAGAAACTCCCATAATGTTTCTTTTGGATAGCTTTGAGGCTTTAAGCCGTCCAATGTCCAAACTAAGTTCTTACTATAAAGCTCAACGAGTTTATTGTACGTATCTTCAATTTGGCTTATCAAGGGACCTTCTATTGTAATCAGGTCATCGGTCAAAGAGTCTCTTTCTGGCTCATCGTCCTTGGTGTCATAACGGGCAATTCGAATTGCACAAGCTCTTGGAATATCATTTGAAGGGTTTTCGGAAAAAAGTAAAAGGGATGCTACTTTTGGAACCCAAGTTTTCCGATCAACCAAATTCTGTTTGGTTAAAAACTCAACAGCATCTAAATGATTCGATGGCAAGTGTTCTAAATACTCTTTGAGAACGTTGGATGTTTCTAAATCATCGATTGATGCATCTGGAACTAAATCATCTTCACAAGACTTCAGACCTTTAGCATAGTTAAGCTCTTGGATTTTTAATGCACCTTTTAACTCTAACGATTGAGCTCCTTTTCTTATAATTACTTTCTTTTGAGATGTTTCGTGAACTTGTAAGCCTTTCTCTATCTTCACAAGAAGAACATAACCTCTAACTCCTTCTTGTCTTAGAAATTTACACTCAAAGTCGATAGATGGCGACGGATCACTCAAACTCTGAATAATATTATTGAAAGCCTCAATATTTTCACCAGGTTGCCATCTTTTAGCGGGGTCACTCTCTTCCTTGTCATCTGCAATTCCAACAACAAACTCACCGCCATCAGCATTTGCGAATGCAACTGCGATTTTTTGCAGTTTCTCACCTTTAATTTTAAAAGCTTTTCTGTCAAAGAAATGATCTTCTTCCCGTTCACAGTAATGTAAAGCCTCTTCAGGACTTATTACTTTTATTTCCACAAATTTATCCTTTATTGCTCTATTGCCAACTAATCGTATAACGCTTTATCGACGGATTTTTTCCGTAATTATTTGCGACCAAGCATAACGCTAATCATACTCAAGCTCAATTTAATGCTCGTATTGCCTAGCGTCATGGTGTTAACTTCAGAAATTGCCGAAAGTTTCCGTATAACTCCGGCGGATTTCTAGCAATACGATTTTCACTCTGATTGCACTCCAAATGAGCATGGCCTTATCTTTCGTCTGATTAGATTTGATAGGGAAAACGCACGCCCCTTAATTCCGTAGAGTATTTGGTCTAACGCATTTCGGGGCACTTTTGAGTTAGAAAGTGCCACGGGTAAAAATTCAGCCTGTGAAGGTTTTGGACAAAAGTGTTTTAGCTTACCTCCGCCCCGTCTGACTAGATACAGCCAAAAATCGATCAATCTTTATTTACATAACAGACTTTATTGGAATCGACAAACTATTGTCTTCCTACAGTTCAATCGCGTGACTCCGTAACAAAGAACGGCCCCCAACCGGCAGCCGTTCTTCTCACAAGTAAAAGTAGCTTTAATATTATGATTTTAAATGTTTTACCTGTGGTAATGCATTCCTTATTTAACGTAACGGCACTTAGTGTCGTGCAGCAACTTACTTGGGAGAGAGTGAGCCCTATTTCTCAATCAAGAACTCATCCAGAGACACGCCCGAATCAAGCTGCTCTTGAATGGCTGAAGGCGTTCGGCCCTGACCTGTCCAAGTCTTCTCTGAACCTTGTTCATCCGTATAACGATATTTAGCGGGGCGTGGTGTACGCTTCCCTTTCGTTTTCTTTGCCGAGTGTCCCGACAGCGCGGCAATTAACGCTTCAACTTCAATGCCTTCTTGTTCGATGTGTGCGGCAAGTTGAGCCACTTTTTCTTCTTTCTCTGCACGCGCTTGTTCGGCCGCCTCTTCGATTTCGACACGCTCAAGACATACGGTCGTGAGTTTATCGAGCGCTTCTTCAAGTTGCTCTAACGTTAATTCACGTGAGAAGGCTCGAAGTGCGCGAATGTTCAGCAATGTTTTTATCATTTCTACAGTCATAGGTTACCAATAATGTTTAAGGAGAATTTCGGTGTAAAAGCAGATGAATCACTTCCTGCTAATCAACATGGTCGATTTCGACACGATAGACGACCTTGGCTTGCACCCCAGGGCTTGATAGTGTTTCAGGTTGCGATTCGTGAAGAGCTAGTGCGATGGGTAACATCGCACCAGAAAAGTATTGTTGAACGTACCTTAAAATGAACTAGAAAAACTCTTTTAGGGTATAACCACTGGCTTTAAGTTCTTGAGCTACCTCAGTTTTCCATGCGCCTGCCACATCAAGATCTACATATACAACACCACTGATATCATTTGGAGTTTCGATGTCGCCTTTAACGAGAGCACAAACATTTCCTCGATCTAATTTGGCCATTAGGTAACCATGTTCAAAAACAACATTCTGCCTTGCTCGTTGCTTAGGATGAACTTTTGTCTCATGAATGCCTCGACCAAGGTCACAAGCCGTATAGAGAACCAAAGCAAACCCGACTTCATCAGCATAGTGCTCAATTTTTTCAATAATAGTTTTGCCTCCACTTGCTTGCTCATGAAGGATAATTGGAGTTAAACCTACGCTATCGACAAATCTTGCTACTTCTTGTTTCGCTTCATTATCGCGTCCATGCACGATAAACACTTTGTCTTTCTTAGGTTTTACTTCTGTAACTAGAAATGAACTTTGCGGCATATGCTGTTGAGTCTTAAATGGTGGTTCCGTTGATTTTAAAGTAGGTGTATCGCCAAACTCCAAGAAATTACAAACAGGTGCAAATTCTTCAGAGAGATAAGTACGCCTTTCCGCATAAGTACCAAACTTATTTTTGATGAACCCCCAAAATGAACCCAGGTCTCTGTGGAGCTTCAACCAACCTGGGAGCATTGGTGCTAAAGTGGAATCTTTTAGTAATTCATGACGAAGCTGAATATATTCGGAATTATCAGCATCTCCACCAGTAGCGTGGCTAGTAAGCAAGTTACTTAAGTAACTGACCTTTTCAAAGTCATTCGATAAAAATTCAATATTCATTTCTACAATTTAATTAATGGATAAAAATCTACTTATTATAACCGATAATCAATAGCTTAGTGAGGTGTGTTGAGCACTAGATTGCAAGATGACGCATAATTTTTAAAAAGCTTACGTCGACACTCTCTCGGATAACTACAGGTAAGGTAAACTTACAATTGCAGATTGTGATTAGACTTTAGCGCTGAGAAGGAATGGGGCAAAAGTGTTTTAGCTTACCTTCCTGACATGGTATTTCCATATAAACTACAGTTCACGTTACAGTGTTGTAATTAGTACGGTAGCAAAATGTATATATTGAGTAAATGGCAGGCAGCTTATCACAATTTGCGTTAGTCCTACTGCCATGAAAATCGTAAATGGACTTGAAGTTATAGCGCTGGTAATAACTAGTAACCGGCCACTTTTAACACTACTTTTAAGTAGTATATGGATTATGGCGGCCACAAAGTACACTACAACGCTATATATGATGAACGATGCGAAGTGGTGTGTAACGTAAAATGGCGTCGACAAACATTGAGAAAGGTTTACCTCCGTCTCATTAAGTTCATGATTTTGAGCTTTGCCAAATGGTTGTTCGTCTTCTTCTAATTGGACTATATGCAGAGTTAAATCTTCACCAAAGTCTCCTTCGAAGTATTCCGCCCTTTGCGTTTTCAGGTGGCTCAAGACCTCGCTTACATCTTCGCTATTTGAATCATGCACCGGCATCAGCTCAGAAGATTTGATTTGACTCGAAATTGAAGCTGTTAAGATAATCACGTATGCAAAAGAGTAAACAACAGCGCTTAGTAAAATTATGGATATGAGTTTTTTAAAAAGTAACATTCCGTTTACCTACCAGCTCCTTTTGAAGCAACACACACTATTGTATGACGACAACTATGCATCCATTGGGAATTGTGAGCCTAACTATTAGGTCGACAATGTTAGCTTTTGGCTTATTAGGTAACGCCCTACAAACTCTCCCGCGTTTCTCCACGCTTTAGGACTTACTCCGTTGCCTAACATCCTTTGCACCGCTGTAACGTTGCCACGCTTACTCACTAATGGGTGTTTACCTTTAGCTACGCTGTCTAAGACTGAAAAAAGCTTTTTCGGCACTTCTCGGATTCGGCTATGCTCAACGTAGGTAAACAGTCTTTGTAAGTGCGACCCTTCTGCCTGAATCATTGGAGAGCCGATTTTTGGTGAATTGTATGTAGCAGGTATGGCAGCTATTTTTGTTTCGTTCCCACTGTACACCTTGTGCTTAAAGTTCAATCTTGGATCCGTCAGTTTATCTTTTACGTGCTGCATTTCCTTCCAGGCTTTGTCTCCCAGTGGCACAGTTTCCATTATTGACTTGATTTGAGGTCTATCCGTTATTTGTTTTGGCTGGAAATCATCAAGGTTCGCTCGGTTTAATCCCTTTGATGTTGCCAAGATAAAGCAACGCTTACGCTCTTCAAAATCTCCATGGTCATACCCTGAGATACGTGCCTCTTCAAACTGGTATCCCTGAATTTCTTTTTTAATTAAAGAGTATGTTTTGCTCTGTAAGAACGGAACCGCACACTCAATGATTATTACAGCAGGGTTGAGTTGTTTAATCGCGTTGACCGTTGGTATAAATTTACTTCCGACCTTGGGGTGTTCAAGATCTCTTTGAGTCTTTGGGCACAACGTTGATTGGTTGTAACATGGATATCCAATCTCCAGTACGTCTACTTGCGGTACTGAACTAAAATCGATGTTTGATATATCATCGGCAATAACAACTGCATTTTTCAAATGTTCTTCCCAAATAGGATTCCCTTCAACTTGAACAGAAAGTGCGAGCTCATCAATATCCGTACTAAACGCCTGCACTGTATCTAATCCTGTCCTTTTCAAACCAAGCTTCAGTGCTAGAGACGTAAGCCCAATACCGCTGTACAGGCTTCCAAAGGTGACTTTTCCTCTTTTGATGCTAGCCGATAGACGCGCCTCTCTCTTTAGCCTATCTATATCAGCCTTAGAAGCAGAGATGATAATTTTACCGCTTCTAAAGGTTATGATTACTCTATCGAGTCCTGAAAAACACTCGGCGAGAGTCTTATTTCGGATCTCAATTAGCTCTCCACGGCTAGTGTCTTGAACCGAGTTCGTTCCACATTTATCACTCAGAATCTCGACCTTTAATTTCGAATATTCAATGCGTATTGCACCTTCTGCATTAAACCCAGAAGCTTTTAGAGCTTGTGTATTTTGCAAATAGATTCTTGCTGCACCGTTTTTAAGGTGTTTGAGCGAGTAGTTGAACATCTTCGTAACGAACATACATTAGCCTATTAATTACCAATAATTAGCACTCAATATAAGTTAATATATTATTTTAATCAAGTAACATCGGTCGATTTGTATTCATAGGTTGTTTGAATTTCCACCAGCAAAAGACATATATTGTATTTTATTTGAAAATGGAGAGTTTAAATGAAGAAGTGGTCATTTGCTTTGCCTGTCATTGTAGGTATTCTAGGATGTAAGGAACAGACGTTATTGAGCCCTAACGAACCCCAGTCTGTTGCCATTCCCATTTCACCCCCCCTTTTAAGGCAGTCTTTGAAGGGCTGCAGAACACCAATAGCTTTGCTGTTTTTGATGAGCGGGTCCGGTTTATTACTGACCATGGAGTTTTAGAAAAAGAATACTCCAAAGAAGGTCAAAAAATTACCGTATATATGGCCAACTCAAGTTTGGTTGAGGGCTTAGACACTGAGTTCATTCTTAAAGATGACTCGCTAATTTGTACTGCCTGTGCGCTGTTTAATTTGGATTCAAATTGGGCACGGACGTACAACCATGATTACTACTACAAATATTACTAGTGGGGGCCAAAGTGCTTAACCGTAAAGCAGTATCAACAATGACAACGCTTTCGATGGCTATTTTGCTATCGCATAGTATTGGTGCCAAAGAACCTAAATTGGGTCCATATAATGCTTGGAATGTGGAAGAGTCTGAAGGTTGTACATACAACGGCGAAAAGTTTGCTTTTGGTGAACTGAAGGCCATGAACCAGCCTGAATTGGAAGAGTTCAAAGTTAGTACCGGTTACCAAGCCAGTGACGGCTATGCAGTTTTGATGATCTGCAGTTATTTGGTAAACCCGCAGTCGAATGACCACCCGCCATCTAAAGCTAGAGATTATCGGTGGGTAGCTTTCTCTTGGTAAGAATTCACACCGATATACCGCAAGGGCCTGGTGGTCCGGCTCTTGCCCTTTAGTGTAATTTAATCGTAGGTAGCCTCCCCATGTAGCTCAAAATTGGCAAGTACTCTTCGTAAGCATCTAGAAGTTCTTTTTTGCATTGTAAATAGGCCCCAAGCTTCCCATATTTATTGACACTTCTTTTTATGCATTTCCGCTTGCCGTTTATCGTTGGCATTGCTCGATAGTACTTTTGGCCACTTTTGGTAACCATTAACAACGGCTCCAAATTCTTAGGTAAGGAAGACAAGAAATACGGATCAGATACAATTTTTGGCCAATGAGATTTCCAAAGCTCTTTGCCGACTGTATTTCTCAACTTGATAGCCTTCTTATAAGTTTGGCCCACCCCGAGCTTCAAATGCCCGAGTGAATGATACGAAATGTTGTCGTCAGGTGTCGGTATGTGTAGTTTTATTGCCTTGTCAGTCATTGACATAAATCGCGTATCGGCGCCTTCTCTAAACTCCATACTCACTCTATCCCATTGTTTCGATACTGTATTGTTACCGTTAATCTATTTTTATTACTACCAATTAGCATTGGATGACTGGCAAATCTGATAACCTGGTCGTAAAGCTCGGTGATAAGAACTCTCTCCTCATCGACCACTCTTGTCGTGTTCCCTGGGCACCTAAGAATACAGCACCCCGACCAAACTTAGCATTTAAGTTATCGACAACCCCCATTAACGCTGGATCTTCTGGCTCCGCGAACAAATCTACTTGCCGCTGTTTGTCTGAGACCAGTTGGAGTGCGCCGACACCAACTTTGTAGTAATCAACATTAGACTTAAACAAGCTTTCAGCCATGCCAGTCACTACTTTGCTGAATCGCGTAGAGTCTGAGCTCGGGAACTCGAATTGGTGAATCGCCTTAAAGCTTTGAGGTTTGTTATCGAACGGGGATGTGTTCGCAAATGCCATCAATGTTAGACATGAACTATTTTGATCTCGGCATTTCCTTGCAACTATTGAAGCATGAAAGCTCAAAGCCTGCTTTAGTTCGTCTAATGTTCGAATTCTGGTACCTACACTACGCGTGGACATGATCTGCTGCTTGTCCTTGCGACAGTCATCCCACATTTTTGCTGGCTCGCCTTGTAACTCTAGTACCGTCCTTTGCATGTTGATATCAAAACGTCTCCTAGCCTCTTCGGGCCCGAGAAGAGCTAGGTCAAACGCCGTATCAATACCCATCCATTTTAAACGTTTCGCAGAGGCTCGACCGATACCCCAAACATCCTTCACACTTGTCATTTTCAAAGCATCAATGCGATCTTTCTCTGTTTTAATGACACAGACACCGTTGTATTCACGAATACTTTTGGTCAGTTTGTTTGCAAGCTTGCTTAGCGTGAGCGTTGGTCCGCTACCGAAAGAAACCGGTATTCTGCATTCACGCCAAACTGTTTGCCTAATCTTTTGGCCAAATTGAACAACATCGGGAATCAATTTCAGGTCATTAGTTAGGTTTAAAAAAATCTCATCTATTGAATAGATATGAGATTCGGACGCAAACTCAGAGATCGTAGCCATCATTTGTCCACTGATGGACGCGTACAGAGCGTAGTTACTTGAGAACACCTTGATACCATTTTTATCAATTATTCCCTTTTGCTTAAAATAGGGCTCGAATTTAGCTATGCCAGCTTCAACCGCGAGCCTATTAGCAGCCACTACAGCGCCATCGTTATTACTCAATACTACACAAGGTTTTTTGCGGTACTGCGGCTGAAAGACACACTCACAGCTGACATACATGCTATTAGCATCGATAAGCGCAAAGTGCTTCATATAAAGTCCGGTAATGGTGTGAAAAGTCTTACAGAGCGAATAACGGTACCTTCAATTGAGAAGTCATCGCCCTCTTCAATTTTGATTGGCTTGTGTTCAGGATTCGATGAAAGAAGTAGTCGCCTTTCGACATCAAGCTTTTTGCACAGCAGTGACCCGTTTAAGTAGACGACCACAATACTTCCAGTCATCGCTTGTGGTTTTCTATCGATACATAGTAGGTCGCCGTCAAAAATACCATCTCCATTCATTGAGTCGCCTGACGCATATGCTAGGAAGGTACTGTTCGGGTTATTGATCAAAATAGAATCTAGACTAACGCTTAACTCTGTATATTCGGCTGCAGGGCTTTCCCAGCTCGAGAGCGAACAAGAAGCAGAAGAATTGAATAGTTTTAAGTTACCCATAGAAAATTCATCGAAAATAGAAGGACTGTATAAATATACAGTCCTAACTTTGAGAGCGCCATCAAATCAATGCTGACTGCTTGTTTTACGAGCGGTGGAACTAGGAAGCGGATATAGGCAGGCGCATCATGCAATCGACTTGTCTAGTTAGGAGGAGACTAACGAAAAGGTGTAGGTATAGAACGAAATGTCGCGCTCTTTTCCTGAATCACCAGCGACTCATAGGCTTATCATTTTTTTGGACTATTGAACAGATCACTGCCATACCAACAAAGATGATCATGCCTAGTAATTCCCAGTACTGACCCAGTAGCTTTATAAATGTGCTTACCCGTATTTGACCATTCAGATAGTGTTTTCCCTAAGTAAGACGATGTAGCAAATACACGGGCCATAGAATGGCCCGAACTAGACTTAATTAAATGCGCCGACTGATTCGAATTGATTAGATGCAGTTAGCGTCCTTCGTTCTTTGATAAGCACTTTTTCCCCAGTGATTTCTAGATACCTAATTCCCGCTTTGACACGATCCAACTCCAATATTTCTTCTTTAGAAAGTGACTGGCCATGCGTCAGAGACAATAGAGAGGTAAAGCTATGCTCAGAATCAAAGAAACGATTGTTGTGTTTTTTGTCATTACCAATGTTAACTCCGTAGAACCAGTTCTCGACCGTGTTCGTGTCCGGCTGCAAAACATAGGTCATGTGATGTTCGACATTTCGAAATCTACGGCTCTTGCTCGACCAACGATAGATAACCGTAAATTCAGTGACAGCTTCAGGAATGATCGAAATCCAACCTCTATGTCCAAGCGACTGGACACCTACATTGCGAGGGTTAGCCCAGAGTTTCTTTAGCTTATGATCATCAGGAGCGCCACACCAATCCGGGCCTTCAAAATTGAAATTGATATCATTCGAACGTGTGTTCTGGATATCTTGAGACAGCATTAGTCTTGGTAGGAAGTGAAATGCTCGGAAGTTAGGAAAAGTTGGTAAATGAGTGTGTGAGGTTTGCGCAGTAATCGCCTTCTCTACAAGCTTTGATGAATCAATATAGACTTGGTCCCATGAACAATTTTCAGCGGCCTCTTCTGGCGTCTCGCCCATGCAAAAACTTAAGATGTACCTGTTCCAGTCTGAATTTATGGATTTGTATGGTACGCCTTGAAATAGCGATTGAAATTTAGTCCACCAGCTTGACCAAGCTAAATTGTGATCACCAGTAAGCTCCCTGATAAAATATCCGGCGCCGCGCTCCGATACACGTAAGGAGCGTCCAGAACGCCCATCAAATCGTTCGACATAACCGAGTCCAATCAAGCCCTCAACAATATCAGTAATCTTATGGCCATGCTTGGCGTAAACATCTAAACATTTTTCCTTAATTTCGGCTCGCGTTAACCCTTTGCGCTCATGTTTCATTTCGTCAAGATAGTAGCCAAGTATCTTTTTTTCAGGTTCATCAAAATTACGGCGACACCAAAGCCATTTGAGCAAAGGAAATTCGTATAGAGGGTCAGCACCAAATTCTATAATGTACTCGGTTGGCCCCATCAACTTGAAATCAGGCGCTACACCAAAGAGATTTTTTTCTTCATTAGTGCCAGTACTGATGATGGCCTGCTTTAAGTGTTCTAGCTCAATGTTTGGATCACCGATGGTGTTCCGTAGTTTGATTGCAAATGCATCAATGGTTGTTGGCGTAAAAACCAAAGAAGGTGAATTGTTTGAGAACGATTTTGATAAGTTTTGTAATGCTCCCCAATCATCAAAACCTAGGGCTTTGGAACACATAGTGAGCCATTTTGCTTTGTTAAATTTGCGGTCAGTCAATTCGCATTCTGTCATTACATCTCTGAGTTGGTAAAACTGAGAGCGCAATTGCGCGAGGTGTGTAGGTTTGAAGGCTATCATTATCTTTCCTGTTCATGTGCCTGCGTGTTTGCTGCTTTCCACTTCGACACTGGGTAGTGAAAGAAATAGATATAATAGTTTGTCTAACATAGATGTCATTGGGCTTGGGTATGTGCAGCACCACCGGACGATGACATTCGCCCAACCTCCAAGTTACATAAATCTCACGCCTAGATCAAATATTTCATTTGCAAATAAAAAACAATACAAAAATACTTGTAAAAATTTCGAGCTTAGACTAGTATTTTTTGTGAAGAGTAACTCGTATTCATGAGTTGTAATTCCTTAACCTTGACGTATCAAAAGCTTGTTCAAGAAAATGAACAATAGCCGCCTATCTTACAAGCCAAGAGATAAGCGGCTTTTTTTTATCTAAAAACTACATGCCCTGAATTTTTACCGTCATTACACCTGAAGTGCATATTAAAGCATTCAATCAACCCTTTCTTGTCTGACATGTTTACCCTTTGTTGCTTGTTCTATCTATTCCTTAAATAGCCATACATAAAGTACACACATAAATAGAATAAAATACAGCACATTTATGAGTACTAAAACGTCAAGATAGCTTTTGATAGACTTTAGAGTTACTTCGATAAGTGGTTATCTTGGAAAGACGTATGGAGATTGAAGATTCCCCCACTATGTAGGTAACAATAGTGGGGGGAGTTGTGGCTTAAATAACACATATGTTATGCGAATAGTATCGTATGCAATTTCATGATTGAGTACAACCACTCATCAATAATACACGACTCACTTTTTTGAGGAATTTTCAGTGATTGAAGTTTGACTAAGAATCATAGTTTGGTTCAGCCCTTCTTTGAAAAGTTCTTTCGGTGAAGACACATTAAATCAAGAAAACTCTGTGTGTTCCAAAGATGCCTGGGGAACACTCAAGACCGTCACTGATAATTGGCATCAACATCTAACATAAGAGTGAGGGCCCTACTCTTATGTGGGATGAATATAAAACAGTATTAATTATACCTTGTGTCTGTATCTGCACATTGCGACAAATGCATCCAATGGAATATCATACCTGTTTGAAACTCATTACTGATAAGGTCTGTATTGATGAAGGTCGCTAAAAGCTCTATAACACGCTTAATAAAAAAAATTGACAACGAAAAAGCATTTGATCGTGAGGAGGATCTTCTGGGCTTCGAGGGTATAAGTAAGTCTATGTTGATTGATTCTTTGAAAGAATCTTATGGACTTTTGGAAGGGCTTAGTGAAAAAAAAGAGACTTTCGATGTCATTTTTATGAAGAGAAAACTAGCGACCTTAGTTAAAAGTTGTAACGGATACTTAGACGATCCAGGCAAAACGCTTGGTGCAGAAAGAAAATTTGACGATTTTTTAGATAAAATTTCGAAAATTAGAGGGCTGATTAAGCACACTTACTTGTTGGTTGTTGAAGATTGTATCCGTGAAGAGTCATATATATATAATATTAAAGCCGACTTGGAAGAACATAGAACATCTTTACAAGGGTACATCGAGTGTAAAGAAGAGGTTGTTGAAGCTAGTGAAACCGTAAAAACAATAGAAAAAGAACTGCAAAGGTTTAAAGAAGAATATGAAGGGTCAGATGCTTATGTCACGCAAGTCGTTAATGAAGTGTCAAAGCATCAACAGGATATAGAAAGCAGTCGAGATATTGTCGAAACCGCTAAGGAAGATATCATCACTACGAAATCCCAGATACTAAGAAATAAGGCGGCATATACAAAGCAAGTTGAAAGAGGGGAGAGGCTCTTTCATAGTATTGAAAAGCAGGAGGTTACCATACAAGTTCAATCTGAAGGAGTAGAAGCGGTAGCGAGCAAGCTTGCTGAGCAGCAAGATTCAATACAGCGCGTCATTGATGATGCGAATCGAGCAAGTATGGCAGGGTCTTTCTTAAGGAGAAAAAATGAACTTGATAAGCCTATTCGTTGGTCAGGTATAATCATGAATGTCGCCTTAATCGTCGCTGCCGCTATCTCTTCTTTGCTCTTCTATTTCAGTGGTTTCTTCGAAGGTAAATTTGATTACTTAGCCTTCTTAACAAAAATTCCAATTATTGCCCCGTTCATATGGATTGCTTGGACCAACGGGCAAAGAAATAGCTACCTCGTGAGGATTCGTGAAGACTATGCGTTTAAATATGCCTCGGCCATGGCCTTCGAAGGGTATAAAAAACAAGTGCAGGAAGTTGATGAAGGTCTTCAAAAGCGCTTGTTAGAGCTTGCGATTGAAAATATGGGATCAAACCCTATTCGAATTTTCGATAAGACAGTAAAAGTCAGTCCTGCTCAAGAGTTACTTGCTGGACTAAGTAAGACATCAACAAATGCCGCTAAAAAGGCTGAATCCTTGGTCAAGTGATTTTAATCTTACTTTTCAGCTGGTGGCACTTACAGATCTCGATGTAGTCTTGATTTGTCCAATTACACTCTAGACACTAAAGGCCCACATGACTGGGCATTTAGTGCTTAGTCTTAGAATCAGAAATACTCACCCAATCAATGTACTGAGGCATGACTTGTAAAACACGATTTTCTAACCAGTCAACCCCAATAATATCGTCTTCAATACAACTCTGTTTGTATTCGTCTAACTGCTTTATTAAGTCGACCTCAGAATCTAAAGTCACTTTTTCAACTGGGAACCAATGCCAATTTGTTTCAAGCTCTATCAATAATTGCCTAGCATTCCAGTCAATGCCCCATAAGTAGTAGGTACCAGACCTATCAGCAAGAGTGCATGGTAGCCCCGATTTGATTCCAATATTTGATAAAAATTCAACCACCCAAACCCCCTGTAGTTTTTTAAATGAAAATGTCTCATTTGTAATCAACCTTAACACGAATGTGTAATTTTAAAAATAGAGCTCTACGAATGAAGCTTTGTTAACCATGCCCCAAATCAATTAAGAATATTTGCATCGAGCTAGGAAAAACAGACTCACAAATTAAGAATGGAAATGATGTCTAGGAAAATGTCAAAAGAGCGCCAAGCAATATTAGATAAGTCAGGTGGTGTTTGTTGGTATTGCGGTGACCCACTAGCTGACAAACGTTGGCATGAGGACCACTTTTATCCGATCAGACGCAACTATGATGGGACTTGTCTAAATCCACAATATGATGTCGAGGAAAACAAAGTACCCTCTTGCGCACCTTGCAATAAACTTAAATCTTCACTTAGCATTCAATACTTCCGAAAGTACATCGATGAGTTCGTCGATGGCCTAAATAAGTACACTAACCAGTATAAGTTCGCAAAACGATACGGCCAGATACAAGAAACGCGTCACCCAGTAGTTTTTTGGTTTGAAAAAAACAACAAGAAAGTGAATCTGCCAGAATTAATTGAATAAGTATCGGCTCTAAAAGTGGTGCTGGGGTTACGGTATCACTGAAAGCAGCCCAGTAATCCAATTAGAACGACTGCAAACGAGCAAAAGATTAAGGCTATAAAGTATTAGTCAGCTTATCTATGTATTTGTACAATCGGCAAGGAAAGTATAGTAGCCATAAAAACGGACTGAGTTACTTTCATAAATTTGCATCCAAAATTTGAGCTTCGTAAAGCTTTGTTAATTTTGAAAAAAAGTAGCAGAGGAACAAGCTAGTATCGATGTAGTTACAACAATACCTCTAGTGCGTTATGAACATCATCCAGCATTTATATTGCACTAGAAGAGATAGAATAAACTAATGAGTAAAAATCTAAAACACTATCAAGCCCTCGATATGCTTGTTACAAATGCATTGTTGACGCTCTATTGCACCATGAGTAACAAAGGTGGTTATTGGACAACGAAACGAAGAAATGAACTTTTGGTCAAGTGCATAAAACCCAAGTTGAAAATGAAACAGTTTGCAACTTGTAAAAATGAAATAAAAACAATGATATGTATTGGACGCGATGCAGTGGGCAATCTGGAAAAGAAGCTGTGGGATGTGAATGCGTTAAACCTTGATTATCAGTCAAAATTTTCTCAAGCCGATGAGCTGTACATCATGTTTAGTAGTTTACATGAAAAACACAAATTTCCATCAATGATGAACAACACTTCTCAATACAAAGAGATGGATACACTATACATAACACAGGAAGACATTGAAGATGTGTTTGATGGTGTCAATAATCAAATCAAGCCCTTACCACTAACGGTTAAAACTAACAGACTGAATGAGTTAATTAGAGCAGTAGAAGAAAATGGAACATATCATGTTGAGGCTGGCGATGTGAATGAGGACGGGCTTACTAGCTTCTTGTTACACAGAGCCTCTTAAAACTATATGGTACCATAACTAGTTTTATGCCATTTGACAGGTTTATAGCTTTTAGCCGTTTAAGAAGAGCCTGGTTATTACAGTGTATCTTTATCGCTTGGTGATGATGTATCTGTTCTAAGAAATAACCCTATCACTATACACATTTGACTCGACAAGATGGATGACCACGATTCCCGCCGCTACCAAATGGCGGCTGACGGGCTCGCCGTTCGAAACATCGCTCGCTTAGATTCGATTAAAATAGCTAAGGCGCTTAACGACATATGCGATGCTTATTCTGTTGCTTATCGCCATTCCTCTTTCTCTAAATATTTCCATACTTTCCACTTGTAAGTTAGAACGGCAACTTATACCTACACCAGTCTTAACCAGATTTTGGCAGGGGTTAATTGCTCAAACATGAGCTCCCCGTCATACATATACACTGGGAGCACCTGCAATGACTTGGACGATAGGTATGATTGACGAACATATTCTTTGACCTCTTTGATATGCACTCCATTAGCAGACAACGGGACCAGTAAAGCTTCCGCAGATTGGCCGAGGAAATCGAAAGAGAATCGCGGGATTTGGAACCCTGAGAAGATTTCATCACTCTTCATGGTGATCGGCAATTGCTGAGAATTGACGATGAATATTGCTTGCGCGTCCACCAGCGAGTTATATGCCTGTTTAAGTGACATCCTTAAACTCAGTGCTTCATCTACTGTGTACTGCAAAGCATAAGTCGCTCTCTTTATGATCAAGTGAGCATCTCTAGAAAGTGGCCCTAGCTCAGAATGATTGTGATTAACGGGGTCCACTACACTTAACGAGATCGAATTTACATTTTGAAGCGAGAGTTTTTTGTGTTTGGCGATGGCATCGGTCGTGGCCTTAGTTTGCTTTTCATGGCCCGTATTCATCCCTTTCAAACCGAGGATCCAAAACTTCCACCCCGAAGAACCTGAAGGTTTCACGAGTACAGGCAAATGGTTATTTTTGTCTACATATGGCAGGTATAGACGGCGTAAATCGTCAGACTTCATAACGCTGTACCCGTTCGTATTCGCTAACTCAACGGCCAAATCTGAGAGCATTTTAATGATAATTGCTTCTTGTTGACGGTTAATGCTGTTCAGAGTCTCTAGAATATCGGAAAAGCTTGCCTGGAGCTGCTTGATACAAGCTTCTTGTTCAACCTTTGACAGACGGGTGAAAAAGAATGATTGCTCTTGAATAGTATCAAAACTGCCATCAGGTACCCCAAGCTTTGCTTCGATCTTCGCTGTCATCTTATCACCAAGGCTACGTGTTCTTTTTCGGCCCAGATAGTTGGATAACTTACAGTCCAAGAAGGAATTCAAATGGCTAATATTCCCTCGACTGTGCAATTGCAATAGTCGATTTAAGTTCTCGTATCTGGCCTGTTTAATTGGACAGTTCTCGACAAACTCAGTCGATTTTTCGGTAACGTGATGGCCTTGCGATGAATCCAAACTTTGAATCGATAGTGCGAGCTTTTCTTCTATAACCCTCGCCATACGCTTGCCAATTTGTTTTTTAGGTATGCCTTTGTGCGAAAGAAAACTAGCCAAATGAGGCATAGCCAATTTTCTACACAGATCTTGGATCTTGCCGCCATACTCACGGTTTACCAAACTCATCAGATTGTTATATCTGTTGATTTCAATTAAGCCCGTTCCTTTCTTACTCATGTCATCCATAATATGCCTGATAAATTAATTAAATTGCTTATCTGCAATAACGTCTTGAATGATCTCTTTCTCTGTATTCGATTCTGACTGAATCGAATATTTCGACAATGTATCTAAAGGAAGGGTTTCTAAGTGGCGCCTATACATGCGTTCACGTGCGCTTTTTCTGCCGTGATAAATGGGCATAACAGAAAAGAGAATGATTCCGAAGATGATGAAGCCAAGATAGAAAATGTTAAAACCCATAACCCATGAGAATCGCCATACGGCAAACGCAATGATCACAATAGAAACAAACAACGAAATGAGATTTTTTGTGTACGGTTTCCAAGATGGAGAGAATACGGGATCAGATAAATTAAACATAAAGATAGTTCCTATTGAAAGTTGTCTAGCGTCCAGCTGTCTGGGTGTGTCTCGCCTAATCCTTCAGAAGCGAATAAGGTATCTAACGTGACCCAGCCGAGGCTTATCCCATCGTTAAAATGAGTACAGAAAGCCAAGTGCATCCATGCTGCAGCCGTGAATCGAGCCATAGCCATAAATTCGATATTAAGGACTTGAAGCTCTTGTTCACATGCGACTAGGTATTTGTTTTTGGTAGGTTCACGATATGAGCCGCCAAGATTGTCCATGGAATGCTGAATATTGGGTTCTTTGGCCGCGAGAGTGAAAAGGTTGGGTAGATCTAGGAGGTAGTTTAGCTGTTTCAAACCGACATATTGATAACCTAGGGTGTAACAAATCAACGACACCCGAGCTTGCTCCGCTCGAATAAGTTCTTCGTTAAAGTTCCCCTCTTCAATAATCAATTCGTAGGTCAATATCAAACTCTCAATGTTGACGGCAAACCTGTCATCTAGATGATCGACGTCGGAATCAACCTGGCATTGAGTGTCCATTAATTCACCTCCGTTCTGTCGTCAACTTGTGGTTTGACGGCCATCCCATCTTTATTCAAGGTAGTTTTGCCTAGTTCATCAGGCGTATTGATGCCGTATAACGATTTGTATAGGGTCCAACTCGGACATTCAACAAGCTGCTTGGTCTTTGTGTACGCCGGAAAAACAAAACCATCATCCCCTTCAACAAAGCCGTCTAGTTTTACTATTTCTTCTATACAGTACTTGCCGACTTTCTCGTGTGTGTCTAAATACGTTTTACTTGAATCAACATAGGCTTCTCGCGTTTCAATTTTCTCAATGGCCATACCGTTTACCGGATCGACATCAATATTGGTAAAAGCATTGTATTGGCGAATCTGTGAGTATTCTTTGAACAACTTGAATCGCGTTTGATCTGACAAATCCAACTCAACCGCTTGTTGCTGACTGAGTCTGTTCGGCTCAGAGCTACAGCCAATAAGAGTGATCAATGCTGCCGCGAATGCGCTGCGTGTTAATGTCTTACGTTTCTTCATCATTACGTCCTTTTCTATGGTGAGTTGCGATGTTGGTTTCAATCATTGAAATCTAGAGTGATTCTCATATGTCCTGAAAACAATGGATGTGCTTAAGGTTGTCACGTGGACAGAATCTGCCGACCTTGCTATCTGAATAAGGAACTCGGTACAGAGCAGCGTTGAGCGTTCGAAGCCCATTTCGATGTTTGCCATCGGTAAACAAGTCGATTTTTTTACCTACAATTCTTTCATGGCGCATGATGATAGAAAGTTCGAGTTGCATGAGAAGGACCAAAGTTTCTGTGTCCAGCTCAACCAGTTGGTCATAGGTGCAGATGGCTTTCAATTGACCGCGAACGGGCATCAGCTTCAGTCTGAACCCATGCCGATGAAGCAGGTATGGGTGAATGGGTTTAGGCCACATTAGTTAGCCCCCTGACCGATGCACTAGCATTCTGAGATCTGAACACGAGACAGCAGTTCTGCAATGGCCAGCAATCCAAAAACAATGCCGGTTACTTTGAAGTGTTCAAGATAATTTTGCAGTGGCATAACATCGGTTGCTAAGAGCAACATACCCGCAAACCCAATTAAGCTCATAACGATGTATACACTTAGTCGAGAATTCTTTTCCATAGCAATCGGCCTCAAAAAACAACTATTGTTTAATATTAAATAATAGCATATATTTATACAACTCATTTTCAACACTGCCAACAAAGTCAAACGGAAAACTTCAAAAAACGCACATTTATACACGGTATCAGATGGGAATGTCTCTACAAGACAAAAGCCTCGTGCCCCGCCGACTCCTCGATGCTAATGGACAGTTGAGGCTTCGCCTCCAGACTCCCCTTCCTAATTAGATAAGCCGCTTCGCGGCTTGCTTTTCGCTCTTTTTTCGATCCATTTCTATTCTTCTCTTTTCTTATCTCTCATTCTCTCTCTATATCTATCCATGTTTGGCTTCGCCAAACAGCCGCCCGAAATAGGGGCAAGTTAATCAACCATCTACCGCCCTTCGAGCGGAGCGAGTTAAGCGAAGCTGCTCTTCGCTCTTCGAGCGAAGCGAGGGTGCGCGAAGCGAGGGTGCGCGAAGCGAACCAGGCGAAGCCTACGAGCGCAGCGAGAGGTTCTAAGGGCGAAGCCCTATTCTGTAGGAAAAGCGAGTGGTTATTTTGGGTGTTCAACGCGGCTGCAGCGCGTCACTTGGGTAAAGGGAGTGACTGATACCGTGTATGTTTTATCGACTGGCGCCATTATGGTTAATTGATAAGTGCCAGTTTCAATGCATATCCACTACGAAACTGCCAAAAAATGAACTCATAACTCTCACAAATAGAAATCAGCGTCCACATTTGAGCATTAACCGCCCTAGTTACGCGATTTTTCTCAATTTTCGCCGATTTTGGGTGAATTTTTCATTTTGGACTAGAAACGCCCAACTTTGGGTGTCACCATAAACACAGAGATATTTGCAGGAATTGGTGCCAGTTGTTTTGTATATAAGGCAGCTACCAACGAAATTTAATTCAAGATGCTCAATTAGGTCAAAGTGGGCAATCAACAAAGGAAGATTTACGAATGAATAATAACGAAAAAGAACCTATACCGAATAATGAAGTAACGGCGACCGCCGGAAACACACAAGCTAAAACCAATTGGTTTAAAGAGGCTATATATTCACTCAAAGACCCTATTTTCTATACCTTTGAGTTTCTTGTATTTATCTTGGTGTTTGGTTACATAGTAGAGAAAATCAGTCCCGTCCCGATCATAGCTTCATTGCTAGGCATAGGGGTTCCTTTTTTAATTGGATTCATGCTGCTAACGTATGTCTTTTCCGGCATGTTAGTTTGCTCAAGGAAATGGTTCAGTGGGATCAATCGAAGAGCGCTTTTTTTCTTGCCCCCTACTTTCTTAGGAATAGTAGCCGCATTCATCCTATTTATTTTTTATCGCGATGATGTAGTCCCGTTATTACCAATCCAAATTTTGGCCAGTGGCCTGAACTACACGGTGATCTTTCTCTACACATTTCTGACGTTATTCGTTACTGCAGGCTTCTCCGATAACAAACACGTAGAGTCTTCGACCCTTCGCATCGTATCAGCCAGTGTTATAGCTTGCTCATTGATCCTTTTCCTACTGGGAATCAACTACAGCCAATTCGGTACCCTTGTAATCCATGTTGGCGCAGGTTCTCTTCTACTAATCATTGGTGCAAAATTGGGGATTTATCTCTGCATTAGAGTGGAATCGGGAACGAGCTCTCTCGCTGACTCAATAGAACGCGTTCGGTTGAAGGCAAGAGAGAATCAACAGAATGAGGTATTCTTTGCTTCTTTAGGCTTAACCATTGTTCTGCCTGTCTTCATTTTGCTTGCTTGGGTTGCTCATGAATCTGACTACAACACGGTTCAGTTCATTTGTTATGAACAGCAATACATTCCAGATGTATTCGGAAATTTTGCTAGCGATTGCGAAAAGATTGCACAATTTAAATAGCTTATCCATGCCCCTTTGGGTTCCGGCTGTATATTCATCATTGCAAAACCAATCAAACAGGACGTTTATGAAAAGAATACTGCTCACGTTATTACTGGTCATCACTTCGATAAACGCTTATGCCGATGTTGAAGTTAACCCTGTTACTTCCGAGTATCAAAAAATAGCAGATTTAATGGAAACAAATCGTTACCTTGCACTAACGCTGTTAATAATGAATACCAACACCGCTAAAGCCTGCGATTTGGTGGCCAGTTATGAAACCCTACTCAATCATGACTCTGTAACTGCAGTGACGGATTCAATCCGGAAAAAAGATGGATTGGACGGCTCACAAGAACAACAGAAACTGATTAATAATGCGACCTACCATGTTTGTATTGAAGAACTCGGGGCTCAAATCGAAGTGATTAGAACAAACTTTGATGAAATTGAAGCTCGATGGAAAGACTATGAGTTGAAGTATTTCGGTTCTGATAGAAAAGTAGACGGGTCACAATAAAACTCGCAACACACCGCCACAATTGCTCAAAATAGCTCAACGAAACAAATCGTTGAGCTTTTTTTTACATTAAGCTACCGCGGCCAAAAGCACATCTTCAAGATCTTGAACCTTGATTGCCTCAAGCTTTGGTGCCGTATGTTTTAGTTCATTCAGGAATTGAAGTGCTTTACCTTCGAGCTCTACCCCGCCACAGACCACAATGAAACGGTTATGTTCGGTTCGCGCAGCATCCAAAGCGGTATATGCGAGTTTCTCGATCGCGGTACCCTTAACTTCCTGATACTTGACCACGATCTGAATTTTCCCCGCAGCAGTGTTTAACAAAAAGTGGGCACGATCTGTCTTGTCAGCGATAAGACTTGGGTATGCCACATCTCGTTGGTATGTATAAGTTTGTGCGAATGGACTGTATTCAAAGCCGCAACCTTCAATAACGGCAGCGACATCTTTCAGCAAATCTTTACGACACATATTTATCTTCCTTTATTCGACTGAGACAGCACAGATGCAGCATACGTTTTTGTTTGTTTGCTGTACTTTGAGCTAGTAAGAACGTGGGATGCTTTAGCTTCAAGCTTTGAACCAGTTTGCTTAGATGAGTCACGTTGCGATAAAGCAGACGCGGCCAACTGTTTAGCAATCTTAGAAGAGGATGAAGTTGATAGTGTACGGGCCGCTTGAGCAGCTACCGATTTGGAAGTAACTTTGTTATTCATACTTAAGTTTCCTTAGATAATTGGATTTATCATTGAACTCGGGCTATGAAAAACTTATGCTGAAAGCGCCAACCACAACTAAAGCTTTTCTTGCACCCTAGTGCAATGAAGTTATTTGTTGTTTGGGCCTTTAACTTTTGTTATCGGCTCAACCTTTAGCTGGGATGATTATTTCATCCCAGCCAAACCAAACATAGACACTACATGTTGTGTCACCATCCAAAGCTAGCAAACTATTTTCTTACAAACAAGCTCACTTTACGCCAACCCACACCATCTCCTGTGGATAACTACCAAAAGTAAAAATAAGTTGTGAGTAACCACAAACCCACCAGCCTTTATAAAACAAAGCGAAACCAAGTGCTTACGCTATACTTTCACTGTATATTGGCAATTGAAAAAATAAATAGCTTGCTTTGTGCAAAGAAAAATGGCGGACACTATTTACTCAAACACCAACACAAAGTATCAGATTTGTCCTTTGATTTAGGTCAATTTTGATGCCAAACCCAACAGTGTGGATAAAATCAAACCAACTGTGGATAAAATGAAACCACTATATGTTGTGTTTTTAGATATTCTGTTGACCAACGAGTATCCACTGTTACCGCGATAGCAAGACATGACCACCAGCAGTAAACTCATTTGCTAGCATTTGTCTATTTGTGGTGGACGTGATGTGCTGTTCTGGTTACCAGAGCAGTGTGCAGGTAACCAAACTCTAATTTGAAAGGAATGCATAACCTAGTATCTGACAATACAGGAGAACGAACAGGTTAGCTGTAGCAGTTGGTTTTGAATGTATATGTAACTCTTGGCTGACTGGTTGGTTTCGTTTACTAGTTATATCAGAACTTCTCGACAATCTTTCTTTAAATCTACCGGTTTCAGCATCCCCTTTATTTCAGGATCTAGGGACTTAACCTTAGTGCTTCGCAATTCAACCATTGTACTGATGGCAATTTGAATCTCATCAATGTGGTAGTTAGAGTTGAAATGGTTTTTTAGTGCAAGCTCAAACGCCTTTACGTAAACGGCAAGCTTATCAAGCTCTGTAAGCTGGAGACCATACGGCTTTAGTCCTGGGCGCACCTTACTGTAAAACACTTCAGATGAAACTTTCATATCTCCAATACTCCCTGTCTTAGATGCAATGTCTATCAATCTCAATGTTTACTTTCTATACTTCATTTAAACTTTAGATACAATAGGTGATCTATGAAGGTTTCAATTGTTTGTAAAAATGATTTGGCCCACGTGTCGGAGATGAGTAAACCTGAAGAGTTAAAGCCTGTCGCCAGGCAAGAAAAGGCGGCTCAATCCATTCTGGCTCAAGTGAGAGAGTCAAAATCGTTTCTCTTGTGCCACTGCGTTGATCCTCCGGCAAAGATGTTTGTTCGTTATGCTTATTCTTCCTTCCATATTGTTAATCACGCTGTTGAAGGTATCCACGCAGACAATTGCCCGATGAGAACGGATGTCAAAGGCTCTATTGAACATTCACCAAAGCCTTCTAGTGACCAAGAGAAGCTAAGCTTTAGATTTCATGAAAAGCTTTCTGACAAACAACAGGGATTACCACTGGGTAAGAAGCAAACTCTTGAAAGCAACAATGCTAATTCAGTTCGCGAGTCCAAGCTTAGTCAGCTATTTAATCTATTGTGTAAATCTACCCTTTCGAATTGGCATTTCACAAACAAGCTAAACTCCCCGAACCAAGCTTTGATGAAGTTTCGAATAGCGGCGGAATCGATCTCATTTGGTAAAACGACACTCAACCACTATTTATTCTTTGGCCATAAAGGCTTTAAGTACGCAATAAGTAAGTTGAGAAGTGATATCTCTACAAATAAATGGGATGGACCAGGTCGGCCACAAGCACTAGTTTTCTTTATTACCAACTCGTTTGAAATCAATGACAACTTAATCAAAATCGATGATGTCCACTACCAGTTCACCCACCAATCGCACTTAGCTAGAGACGCTAGTGGCCCTTACTTTTTAGCCATTTCGGTTTGTCAGAATAAAGAAGGCTCTGTTCGACCACACTCGCTGTTTATCAGACCTATATGTTCACAAACCCACCTATCTCCAGTTGATTCAAATGAAGAAAGGTCCTTTATTCTCGCAGCTATTAACCGTATCAATCTTATTCAAAATAGATGGTCTATCCAACGAACCGTCTTTAGTAAATCCGTTATAGAGTCTTCAGCCTGCATCCTCCCAAACTATGTCATTCAGCAAAAAAATGCTGCAAACAAAGTGATCTACCGTGCAGTTGTTAGCCTTAGTCCTGATACCAACATGATCGGTTTCATGCCAAAACAAGAGCCTGTTCCTATGGATATTTGGAGAGCAAACGCGAGGATCAGCGTCAACCTAAGCGACCCAACGGAAAACATCGAGACCATATTTAAATAACTCATATCCACTTAAATTACCATACTTGACCAACTTAATTACCATAAGCAAACACCACATAGAAGGAACACTATGCGCTCTATTACTATTAAGTCCTTAACTTTACTCGTTATCCTGAGTTCACCTGTTGTGCTTGCTGGTGGCAATACAAGTATTGAATCCTTCAGTAAAGCTAAACGCTTGATGCAACAATCTATCTTTATCGGCGAAGAATTCCAGAAAACTTTTTATTGTTCTGCTGCATTCAACCAGAATAAAGAGGTCACGCTACCAAGCGGCATTATTACCACTAAGTATATGAATAGATTGAAAAAGTGGGAAGCCGAGCATGTGTTGAGTTCTGAAAATCTCGGGCGTTCATTTGTAGAATGGCGTGAAGGTCACCCAAAGTGCATCGACTCCAAAGGCAAATCTTTAAAAGGTAGAAGATGTACAACTAAAGTCAGTAAAGAATTTCGCTTAATGCAAGCTGACCTATACAACCTTCAGCCTTCTCTTGGTGCTGTCAACGCGGCGAGACAGAATTATAATTTCACAATGCTGCCTCAAGCTAAATCTAATTTTGGCTCATGTGATATGAGAATAGATAACCGTAAAGTCCAGCCACCTGAAATAGCCCGAGGGCAAATCGCACGTACCTACCTCTACATGGAAAATGCTTATCAATCGTACACAATGAGCAGTAGTCAAAGAAAACTTATGAAAGCATGGGATCGTCAATATCCAGTAACAGACAAAGAGTGTGAAATTGCTAGAAGAATTGAAATAGTTCAAAAATCAAAAAACAACACACTCGCGTTACGCTGTCACTGGGCGTTGGGCGCATAGAAGTCATCTATGCGCCCTGTACTTATCTAGATCTTTTCTTCTATATTTACTTCCGGATCCACTGCAGGGATCTTGTCAGTGTCTTCTTCGTTGTTATCTTCATTTGCATTTGGTTCCTGTTCGGGAGGCGTTGTATCTTCATCAGCATCATCTTTAACCGGTGTCACTTTCGCATCCAGGAACTTGTTTGTTTCATTAAGCGATGCAACCGAAGCTGACATGCCCGTTGGCTTGTCAACTTTTGAAAGTTCGGATAGTTCAGTTGCGTTTAAAGGCTCCCAATCTTTCCTTGCGACAATCGCAATATTTTTGTCAGTAACATATTCGAAGCCTTTTTTACCTTTTCTCGCAGCAAGCACTATTTTACTGTAATCCTTGAACTGTAAGCTTAAACCTGACATTTGCTCTTTATTTAACTCAGCATCGTTTGGATTTAAGCTCCCCCACTCTAAGAACTTGTTAACCACCATTGACACAACTTCGTTTCTGGCACATTCAGACGTTAGCATTACAAATACAGACTTAATATTCGAGTTATAGGCTTTTTTGTCACCAGTAGAAAATGCCTCACTCACAGCTTTGAAAGGTAGTGCTTTCTCTAAGAAATCCTTCTCGTGTTGGTAGGTTTTAAGCTTTATATTATCGATTTCTGTAACCGAGAAATTAGCTCTATTCATCGTTATAGAGCCAGATTCTTTACCATTTTCGCTCATTGCATACGGGATGATGATTATGTCTTTTACTGGGTCACTCTGCTCCTTATATTCTAGAGGGCGCCTAATACCTGTATCACCTTCATTCACAATTTTTCCTGATTTGTACCATGCTCTCAGGTTTTTCACATACTGTAGTTGTGTTTCTGCGTCTACTGTAAGCGGCTTACTCATCGTCAGAATCCTTTCAAATTTATTAGTAATTATCGCTACTTGCTAGCTCTGTTTTTTCTGCCTTGGCCGAAGCCTCTGCTAAGTCGACTACGAACTTGTGATTTAATTTAACCCGTTGTGCATTCCCAGTTCCTTTCTTCCTTAGTAATTTATACAGACCTCCTACCAATGCACCAGCTGCCCACCAAGCCTTGCTGCTGCTGTTACTGTGAACAGCACCAAACACAAGACAATAGTCAATTGAAACGTTCAATTTGCCACTAAAGCTTTCCGGTAACTCCCAAATACCTTGCGAGAGTAATGGCATATCTGAATAACAAGCTGGTGGGATCCCACTTACTTCAACCGTATCTTCCAGATCTTTGAAAAAACCAGATTCAATCAGGCACTTAAAGTCATTGCCTAAATCTTTAACGTCTCTGCTCTCTATATCAGTCCACGTAAGGAACCCACCGTTTGGCTCAAAGGTATTATTGTTACTCTTCCCCATATACATAGTGGTGCGAACCGATTCCTTATTTGACGAATCGGTGATACCTACATCATTAATTGTTGTAGAAAATGATGTTGAAAATGCTCCACCAACAGTGGGCACATCGCCAAACATAGATGCATTTATGGACAAGCTACTACTCTTACTACCAGAGTAGTCAGTGGTCGGTGGTGAATGCTGTTGAAGTTGAAGCTTTGTTTCATCCTTTCCATCAACCAATGACACATTCATTTCAATGTTACACCCAGCTAAAAACCACCCTTTATTATCCGAATCATCAAGCACAAGGCTACCACTATCAGAGGCTTGCAACGACTGAGCAACACTGTTCACGTTTAGGTCATTGGCACTGATTGGGCATAAGGAAACTAATATCGCCTTTTCATCTGGGTTATTCGCCAATTTCGATAAAATTCCCCATTGAATGGGCCCAGTAACCCCCCCAACCTGAGTGTTCGCTTTTTCCTTAAAAGATGGGGGGGCTAAATTAAATGGTATGTCCCTATTTTCTATACCTTGAGATTTATAGTCATTCATCATAACTTCCTTGAATTTAGGATTTTTTTAATAAAAACCAATAGAAGGTCAAAGTATAGAATTAAAAGAATCGCCTAATGATGCATAGGCAACCAATTGAGTCATGATTTAGTAAATTTGCGAGCCTTTGCAACATTTGTCTTGCCAGAAATGAAAAAGCTCACAAGTTGTGAGCTTTAAGTTTGGAAAAGGGTGTTGACCTATTTTTGTGACTGTATCTTCAATACTGTCATCGATATTCTATCTGCCAACGAACGCTTAGAAGGCAGTAAAGCAATTAAAGCCAGTATCGGCGCCACACTATATAGGCAAATAGCTCCCCCCCTAAAAACCGCACTAGAGAGCTCTAAGGCAGCATCATCTTGGCCTACAGGTGTTACCCGCAAACCAAGCAACTTCTCGCCAACTGAATAGCCTACCGTCTGATATAGGACAACGAAGTAAATAACGATCAATAGGAAAAAATGAATAATTGCCCAGACACCATACTTTTCCAAGCCGCCAATTAACGAGCTTAGGATTGTGTAGGCTACAATAATCACGATATAATCGACCATGTATGAAATAAATCGCCTTAAGTTAATCATGCTACTATCCCTGCTTCATTAACATACTTCATGACACTCAATAGTGAATCGTTCTTAACTTGGCTATCCGATACTCCTTCTTTCTCGTTTCTTGTCTTGATGAGTTTTTTCATATTTGGGTAACCCAGGACATGACCAATCGCCATGTTGATTTCATCATAGTCAAGTCTATCTCCCAGCTGATCCACAACGAGATCCCTCATGCTTACATCCTCGGCATCACTCGCCATTTGCCATACCAGACCTGCAGGTAACATGGAGACAATTGGTTGGATTATTGGAGATTGAACTTCAGGAATAATCCCTATGTACAGAAGTCCCCGTCCTTCTCCGTTGATAATGCCCGTTTTTCCGATATATGGTGCTAACGAAGAAAACTCATCTTCATTAATTTTAAACTGGTTCTTTAAGCACTCTTCCGTTTCGCGCCCAGGAATATTGCATATAAACGTGTTAGTGGCTAGCGCTCTTAAATCGGGAGAAATCCGTTCGTACATCTGGGTTGAAAGTGTAATAATTTCTCTATATTTTCGTGCCGTCTTGATCTCTTTCTTCAGATTAGAAGTGAGCTCTTTGCAATCAGCCTGTTCCAGTTCATCATGGTAGTAGTATTTGGGAAGTGGTTTCTTTTTCTGTGCAATACGCATAGCCCGTTGATGAAAGACGGGGTCAGCTTCAATTTCTACATCATCTACATGAGTCCAGAAATGTCGCTGCGCTAAGCCTTTAGCTAGAATAAACCAAGCACTTTTCATGGAGTTTGGTGCAGAATCTACAACGGGCTTTGCATTGACAAACATCATACTTAAGTCGCTGTAATCATGCATAGGGTAAGTGCCGAGCAGGGCTGTATAACGATTAGTAAGAAGTTGTATTGACGCACCAATAACTTCTAGCAGTGGCTTATTACCAAATTCAAATACACCCATTTGAGCTGTAATCTCAACCCCCTTTAAGCTAAGAGGAAGCTCAGATAAAAGTGGCCACATATACCTATGTGCTAGCTTTGAATATAAAAGGCATTGTTTTCTTAATGGCCTAGTTAAGCTTTGAGTTTGACTCGCTAGAAATAGCGCGTTCCTAGCATTCAAGTAGCTGATCTCAGGTTCCGGTACTAAGTGACTTTGAACCACTGGGTGCTCAAGCATACCCATGATTTTTTCCGCGCCGGTTTGCGATGGATCGATCGGTCTAGGGGAATGAATGCTATCCGCTATCATATGTTCAATTATTGCTGAAACACACGATTCTAATTGAGGCGGAGCACCATCTTCAGAGCCCCCCGTTACCACTTTACAGATAAATGCCGTGGCAGTGTTTACTTCAGGTTTTGATAATTTGTTGTATCCAAACTGAGGTTCAAAAATGTTGTATGCATTCTTTTTGTGATTAGACAAACTGATTGCAGCAACTTGATTTTGATCGTCTTTTTTAAGGTTAGCTTGAATGGTCTTTGCGTTGTAAAGGATAGACTCTCCATAATCAACACCAGCAAGCAAAGGCAATGAGCTAGTCCCTGAAATATAATGGATTGCACGAGCTAAGTTACCCATTGCAACAGATTTACCAGAGCCCATTGAGCCAGTAATGATATTAAGGTGATGCGATTGCAGGCTGTCGAAGTCCATTGGCCATGGTTTAGCATCGGGTGTGAGATAAAGCATAATACCCGACCTCCAAGGAGAAACAGGTCTTACTAACGGAGCTGAAACCATTGCTTGTTCCAAACTATCACTACTTGACCTACCAATTGGTTTTGAACTGTATCCAGGTAATGAAGACAGTATTCCCTCCGTTGGGAACGTACAAATTCGTTGTCTTTCACCACCCCAGCCACGCAATGCGGTTTGTAATGCCTTATAATGTGTCGTCACCTCATCTTCAGTATCAGCCCAAACAGTTACTGATAGATAACAGTTAACCGCACAGCCACCATTACGAACAAATTCAATAACTTGGTTGCAGGCTTTCATAATTGAGCTACTGATAGGATTAGTTCTAGCTACGAATGTAGTCAAAGAAGACTTCGTTCCCTTAGTTCGCTTAATGGCTTCTGATCCTGAAGTTAATGTGTATAAAATTCTCAACGGAATTTTCCGATTGATTTTATTTATTAACTCACGCATCAGTCTAGGCTCGTCACCTACAAGATACCTTTCCAATGTTGCATAGCATTTGCCGTTGAACCTTTTCATTGAAGACTTAGAGCAGTCCTCAAATGGCTCTTCAACAATCTGACCGTGTAATGCAGCATGACCAACCTCATTAGTATCAACAAACGGGGTATGATTGTTCATTATCTTGGGATCTGAATTGTGTCTTGTGCTAGCAAACCATTTTTCTGAGTTTTCAAAGTCTCGATAAAGTAATTGACGAATTTCCTCTAAAGCTTCATGTGAGGTGAGTGCTTCGATGTGTATGTATTCACGAATGACAGCTGACATCTCTCTTACGAACGACAAGTGTTGGTCAGAGATCTGTCGAGTTTCCTTCCAATTATTTTGTACATTAGTGTCTTTCTTTATGCTGTTTAGTTTTAAGTCGTACTCATTAGCTAGCTTGGTGTGATTCTTCAAACCTTCTTGCTTATTTAGGCTGTCAACACTTTCAGGATTAGTAGTCAGCACAATATAATTTAGCTCGGGCTTAATATGACTTGCTATTAACCGTTTCTCACTTTCGTTGAGTTTTGCGTTTTGATAACCCATTTCTTTTGAAACGGCATCAACAGATTTTAAGCAATTTTCAACATAAGCATCAGCGCGACTTGCATCAATATCTAAGATAAAATCAATCCGGTAACCGCTCTCCATGAAATTTTGTCTCATTTCATTAGACAGAATATTAAGTATTTGGTGTTCTTGATGCTTTGAGTAGAATCTATATGAACCTTTAAGTCGGAATATCGATATTAACGATCCATCATTTGCTACCAAAGAATTCACATCGAGGTCGGAAGTCGTCTCGAGCTGACAGATTTCGTGTGGTTCGTGTGCCAGAAGATTAGCTAATAAACTTAATATCCCCATTACAGTCTGATCCTTCTATGGCTTGCTTGGCTCTGTTCTAAGTTGTTGCTACTTCTTGTTGAAATTGAGGTTATGACTCTTTTTACACCTTCAGCACGTTCATGTTCAGCCAATTTATCTATTCTATGTAGTTCGACAATATCAACCGCTTTAACAAACGTTGGGAACTGAGTTATTAGCTTTAATGGCACATCCAATCTTGCTAACTCTTGATACGTTTTAGGCATTTCGCCACTACTAAATATCTCATTTGGGTCTATATCCATGACCTATCCTCTTATGTCCGGCATTGCGCAAAACTGTGCAGCTATATTATCCATTTTTGAAAACTCTGAAGGCTGCCCCCAGACTCGAACACCGCCAATCCCAAACCCAGCTAAAAAGTAGCTATCTGCCATAAAAGCTTCAGCTAATTTGCCACAAATAATGCGGTCATAAGCCTTTAAATACACACCAAGACCGGTACTACATTTGGTACCATTCTTTGAGATTTTTTCGGCCAAACCAGTCCAAACATTCTCAGCACTCACCCCTTTAGCGAAACAATACCGATTGGTTTCAAGATCGATTTCTGGTCGAATGTCTAACTTTCCGCCATCCGTTTTAATTCCTCCCAATATTTCGATTTCACAGTATCTAAGCATTTCAATTACTTCTGGCAAACAGGCCCATACACGCATAGAAGTGTTTATGCCTTCGTTCCCAAAAGAAAAACCCTGCATACGATTTTTACTCATAGACTTAACGTGAATATTGAGAATCGCAGCCGTATTTTGATGAAGTGCTTTCAGTGCTGAGACTACTTCGGTTGTGTTTGGCAAATTTTTACCGTTGACTACACCAGCAACCGTATTTCCATCTTTAAGTGTAAACTCAGACCAATGGCTATTAAGCGGATAGTTTTGATTAAGCAGGTATTCAAAATGGGCCATTCGAGGGAGCGTATAATGTCTGCATTTTAGATTTACGGAGGCGTTTATTTTGGTTGCACCTTGTAAACTTTGATAAGCGTTATCTAGGGCCACTTGAGTGCTTGATGGACTGCTGCTCGCAAACTCAAAATAACTGTTTGGTAGTAGCAAGTCGGTTAGACCCTGATTAAGCCTGTAATTAGAGGTAATAGGATCAAGCCCAAAAATGCTTTCCATGTGGGCGACTATTGAGCCGACTAACTCACCGAGCTTTTCTGCTCCATCAATATTTTTAGCTATGTGAAGCTCGCGCATCATTTGCGTGACGGATAATCTTAGGAATTGTTCTGGTTTTATATGTGGGATGGATTGAAGCCCAGAAGCGACATAAGCTTTATAAGGCACATTGGTGATCCAAGCGACCGACATATCTAAATCAACTGCAGATTTGAAATCACTGACCAACCCATTATGGTAGTAATATCCACCTTTAGGTTTTGATTCGTTCGAAAAAAATGCAACTCCAACTTTAGCCATTCGCTTCACTCCTTTGTATGTGCTTTTCCAAAATAATTGGCCACTGGTTAGGTTCGTAAAAATCAGCGAAAAAGTCTTTATTCCTACTCCATTCCTCAATTTCTCTACTAAATGAGTCAGGATGAAATAGAAGCCTCAAGCTAGGAAACTTTGAGTGCCTAGACTCATATTCTTCATCACTCATGTTCCTAAAGTCTTCTGCTAAGGCACGGATGTTTTGAATCTTATAAGCCCTTTGAACCTGATGATTGGTGTTTTCAAGAAGCTCAATCCACAAAGCGGTGTTTCTGGCTATTTTTAGCAAGGTCTCGCCACAATTTTCAGCCCCTAATGTACGAGCAAGATAATTGGTCACCCAAGATATCCTTACGTACGCATTTAACTCTTCTTGGCTAAGTGAATCACAAAACACCAAGGTTCCTAGCTTGTTGTCGGCAACGAAGCCTAAGTGCTCACACAAATGACACAAAGGATCACGACATGAAAAATTAGATACCTTGTTATGTTTGTGGTTGCCATCCAAATGATGTACATGTTGATATTTTGGCGAAGAAAATCCGCATTCGGAACATACAAAATCAACGCTCTGCAAGAACTTTGGCGCCAGTAAATCAAATTCGCTATTTTCATATGGTTGTGGTGGTTCAGAAATTCTTGAAGTACCACTCCGGCTTACACCTATGAACATATATATGCCTTTATCAATCTATTTACCACATCATAACCAATTCAAGGTTGAATTGCCAAAAGTGTTTATGAATTACATCCGGAGGTCGATAGACGGGGATTTTAAGAAGGGAAGATAACTAAAATAAAAGAGTAATTGGTCGACATTGGTGGCCATTGAAGGCCACCAACTGCCTATTATTGTTGGCCTTTTAAATCTCGATAATTAACTCCAGAAGTTGTTGTTTCGACAACAGCAGCTGCTTCGCCAAAATAGTTTATCCAAGCAGAAGGGAATGTCAACGCGCAGCCCGCTATCGCACAAATCAACACCATCTGAGTTTGACCTTTTGTTGGTGTTTGTGAATCTCGACTATTCCATGCCCAAGTACATAAACTGAAAACAATCAATCCGATACCAAAGAACATAGCAGCAGTATACATAGCACTGCCCCCTGCCCCAAAGATAGCGTCAACATTTTTCATGCCCTTTTCCATTTTCGTTTCGCCTGCAGCTAAAACTGAAAATGGCAATGTACTCATACCAAGTACTACTTTTTTTACAATGTTTTTCATCTTCACTCCGTGTTACTACCCTGATTAAATTGATATGTTGTATTTTCGGATAAGTTAGCTCTACCATCTGAGTTGAGCTCTATCGCATCCGCACCGCTACTAAACCCTAAGACTTCACCTAAGTAATCTATGCCTCCATGAAGCGTCATAAATGCACCCGCTATTGAAAATGAAATTGGCCACATTAAAGACGTGTGTTCGTCTTGTTTGCTTGCTCGGTACCATCCCACAAAACCAATAACGATTAAGAAGAGACCAAGTACAACTCTTGCATTCCAGATGACCGCTATTCCTAATCGAATGTGTCTGATTAGGCTCAATCCTGAATCTGCAATCGTAGAGTTATGTGTATTTGAAGCGCTTGCACCGAGGCTCCAAAATATAAAGACCTGCAAGAGCAAATACTTGGCGTGATTTATCAGCCTCAACGTAGCGCTCCAATACAGTAGGTTGCAGAACAAATTGCGCCATCAGGTGAGATCTCTTCAACGGTTCCAATAAAGTCATAATATTTGCCTTTTTGGATTGAATATGTTCTCTCACCTTCTGTCTTAGCTAAGTTCACGACTAAAGCTGTTTCTAAATTTGGTCCTTTAGTCACAGTGGCCCAGTCTGGTAACAGAATTTTCCCATTTAGGTATTGCACCCCCCTACTTGGTGTCGGTTCCATATTTTGAGCGTATGAGGGTTCAATCATTTGAACAGCCGCAGTTTGCGTCTCTACAATTTCAGGTGGTAAATTTCCGATGTGTTCGACTGTAGTCATGGCTTCTACAGTTGAACTTGGTTCGACACTCGCTACAGCAACGGCCTGTGGTTGTTGGGCTACTTTTTTGTGTTTTTGCTTAGCTTTTTTAAATTGCGCCAACTGAGTTGGTGTATATTCTTCTCTTTTTTGGTCTATGAAATATTTAGAACCAATAAGCAAGACAGCGTCCTTACCACTCCCCTCGATACCCGTCACCTTGTGACGGCCAAGCTTCGAGTTAAATGGTTCGCCGTTATATAAAGTTACGTAATGAGACTTTCCCGAGGCTCTATCTGGCGCTTGGATAGAAAACACACCATCAGCCATCTCGCCTAATATATTGAACTCGCGCAAACGCTGTCTCGATTGTTCAGGTATCGCTATCGCCTTGGGGCGATTTTTAAGTTCGGTATGCAAGTTTGAGATAGCGTTTTGAAGCTTGAGGATCTCACCATCAACTCTATCGTTATAACCAACTTGTGAGGTGTTAAAAATTCGATATGGTTCAAACATAGGTTTGATGATGTCGGTTACGAGGTTAGGTAAATCTCGCTCCAGCTCATCTCTTGCCAAACTAGCGGCATTACTTGTTATTTTTTGCGTCCGATTAGTAATTTCACGACTGATTTTTTCATCAATGTTTAGTCTGTTTATCACTTCTACGGTGATGATGTTTTTTTGAAGCTCGCTCAATGAGCCAAAACCTTCTTGCTTTGAAACTTTCCGAACTTCTTCCGATATTATTTGAGGTAGCCCCGCTCTTAACGAAGAGACTTGGCCATTAAGCTTAATTTCAATTGCATTGATGCGCGCATTGAGGTCTGGGCCATCGTTTTTGTTGAGAAGGCCCATATTTTTAAGCCCCACATAACCACCACCAACTAACCCTGCTAGCACCAATGCAGATACGATGCCCAATTTCAGTTTTTTAGATGCCGGTTTCTTGGCTTTTAATTCTGTGCTGTCTGGTTCTTTCGATTCCATGCTGAAGTCCTAGTTTTTTATTTACAAAAGACGTATATATTCTATGCGAATTTATTTCCACAGTTCTGTATTTTCTTCATCCGTTATATTGGTGGCGGTCACAACTTTCTTTTGTTCAGGGAGGTTGACGCTGTCTTTATTGGCGATGACACTTGATTTCCATTTAGGTGGTTGTGCCTGTGATGGCGTTACCTCCTGTTGCTTTGAATCTACGGTATCAGTTTTCAATACCATATCTTCAAACAATAAATACATCACTTGCCCATTTGGAACTTTTACCTGAATTGGTCTGTTTGCATAGTTATATAAAATTGGAAGAAAGCCTTCTGCAGCTGTAGCAACACTATAAACAATCCTTTCTGTTGTGCCTTCAATGGCTCCAGTAGAGATGTTGGTATCTCCATTCGAAACTGTAACATCAGTGTTCGTCAATGATTCTAGAAAACCTGACATAAACAAGCCAGCAAACAGCCCTCCGAAACGCTGTATGTAATGATGATCTACGTCATCATCAAATAGTGCGAGTTCAGTATCCGGTGAAAGAGCCCATGCTTTAACTGGTACTGCTTTTCCGTCTACTATTACACTTGTGACCGTCAGAGCAACTCCTGGAGCTTGTTCAATCAGCTCAAACTTACCAAACGCTACCGATTTCTTCGCCTTACCAGTTAGGATCTCAACGCGCAATGGCCCAGGAACATCACTGTCAATCGGAAGTGTTGTTTTGGCAGCAACAATTTCTGCAGCTTCGAATAACACGTTCTGAGGATTGGGCTTCAGTTCTGGCGTTTCTTCTTTACCGTCTAACCTCAACCTTACCTTTTCACTAGCTGCGAGTTCGAGTGCCTTTAGGTAGTTAGGGTGTATACCTGGTAGCGTCTGCCCCCCATCGGATCTGTGCAAGGCAGATGCCGCTGGCAGCTTCGCATCTTTTGGACTGAAAACGGTACTTGATGTCGATGCATAGACATTTTTAGATGGTTTATATTCAACTTTGAATTTGTTGCCGGAATCAGGGACGTATGGTAGACCAGAGAATAATGACCTAGCCCCATTATTAATCTTCTCTGCTCGTAACCTCGCCTTCTCTTGCTGTAATTCAAGTTGCCTACTGTTTGATGCTGATTTTATATCTACTGCTTTTTTTCCCGCGCTTGAGTTAGCTAACTGTTTCTTAAGATCATTTATCTGGTTAGAAACGGGCTTTTCTTCGTTTGGCAAAGGCAATACCACTACGTCACCTGTAGAAAGGTTCGTTACTTTCTGCTTATCAGCCTTTGCTACCTTCTCAGACCCATTTGGAAGTAACTCTTCACCTAATTCATTAACTTCTTGTGCAATCGGCACCTTCTTTTTCAAAGAAGCAGAATCTTGCTCAATCGCCGATTCACCTCTCTGTCCAACGGTTTCTTCTTGTTCTGGTATTACCCTTGTTTTACTAATATGGTTTTTCCCTTGAGCAATAGCTTCTTCTCTATCTTGTTCTTGTCTCTCAATAGATTGCTGAGCTATTGGAGAATCTTCGGGTACTACAATAACTCCATCAACCGACTTCCCTAAAACATCATTGGTCTTGATCACTGGAGCCCCTTTTGTTTGGGTACCAGTAGACGATAGCTCAGCTTCAACTTGTTTTGTTGCTGTTAAGATGGCGAAGGCCATAGCCCCTAAAATCACTGAAAATATGACGATCACTGTTATGATATTTTTAACTTTTTTACTAATCTTCATTATCTTCTCTCATCACTGACAAAGGCTTTAACCTTTGCTCTTCCATCGAAAAACCAATAAAAAGATCGTGGGTACAATTTATAAAGGTTATACGCGCCAACACTACCTTCTTGAACCAATGAGCTTCCCTTACCTCTTAGGTTGGCGGTTGTTCTGATATAAACAAAGTCATTGTATAGAAATGCTTGACCTTTGATGCCTTCAAGCTTTGCTTCCTTTGCTCCTGAAACACCATTAGTTGTTCCAGATAAGAATGAATAAAATTCAGGTCCGGCCTTAGCAACATCGACTCTAGAGGAAGACGTGTATTTCAATGGTTTTGCGTTAGGGCCGATTAATGGAAGTATCACTTGTCTTCTAGAGTTAAAATAGTCGGTGTTCTGGGACGTAATTCTAAATGGAATCGTAGTATCAAGGCCCTCTAGTACAAACCAACCACTATTAGTAACGCCAGCGGTTTGAGCTTCGAGACTGTATGAGTTATTTGGCATTTTTTCGGATTTGAATACGCCGTCCGTACCTTGTTTGACCAACAGAATAGGCCAAGGAGCCCCTGTTTGATCGAAGAATGAAATCGCCCCTGGGAACCCTGGATACACCTGCAAGTTGAGTTCCTGCGGTAATGATGGGTCAAATGGAACAGTGTCTATCAAGCTTTTGGGTGGCTCATGCAGCAACTTGTTTTTGGCGAATACAGCTTGTTGTTCAAGTAACCTCATTTTTTCAATGAAGTTTGGGTCTGAATTTATTTTATGTTGTAGATATAAGTCATTTTGTGCATTTTCTGCACCCAACAATTCCAGTTTGGTTCGGTTCTTATAATTCGACTGTAATTTTAAATATTCCAAATTAGTAATGTATCGTTGCATCGCATTTTGTTGTGGTACTGATAGTTCATCAACATGGATAAGTACTTCTTCAATCCCGCCATACTTAAATAGGAGAGCACTAACAACCTCATCCTCAGTCAAAACATTTGATAACACAGGGTTACTAAAAGAAAGCAATGCTGCCCAGCAAAGACCTAAAGTGATATTTGAAACTATATTTTTTTGAGCCACATTGTTCTTCCTTTGAGTACCCTAGGTAAAATATATTTCATTACACAATTAAAAACAACCCTAAAAGTGGGAACCAAGGGAGTTTAATGTATCCTCTACAACACTATTTACATTCTCTGTTGAAATTGGCTCTGAAGGTAGTTCTGAGTTAGGGTAGTTTAGTACTTCTTTAATCTTGCTTATCGCATGTTCCGCTCCCGTTACTGCCGTTGCTTCGTCCTCGCCGCCAAACAGTGAGAGATCAATTACAGTTTCCTTAATATCGACTTGTGAATCATCAAGAGCCGCTTGCAATTGTTCATTGGATAAATTGCTTGATACATATCGATTTTTATACTGATTTTGAATATCCTCATACGCGGTATTTTTGAATGCTTCAATGTTAACCTCACCATTGATTGCCGAATCCAATGAACCACTTTCAAAATTACCATCGCTTTCATCGTTTTCATCGTTTTGAAAGTCAGGCTGAATCCCCATATAAAGCTCATAATCGCTAAAGTCGACTTCTTCATTATATTCACCAGCAACATCATCTTGATAACTCTGAGCCTCTATCACTTGTAACTCTGCGTCATCAATCGAGATATTCCCAAACTCTTCATCAACACTCTCAGTAAATCCCGATTCCTGAATAGTGTCGGTAACACTAACGTCCTCTTCGACAACCTCTTCAGCTATTTCCAGGACACTACGGCCCAATGCCAACATCATTTGCTTAGATAAGTTATCGGTGATATTTAGGGACCGAACGTACTGCAAATCGCAGCTCAATTCTTTAAACTCAAGAGGTTCCATTTCCAAATTTACGAACTCATTTGCTTGTTCTACGTATTCAGAATTTTTCAATAAAACTTGTCGCTTGGCATCATCAATTTCATCTAAAGATGGGTCCAAGACTTGACTAAAATAGTTCAGTCGAGATGTGTCAACTTCTGGGAATTTTAGTTCAAGCGCTTTAAATGGATATACGTCACCACCGTAAATATATAAGCCCTCTCCTGGGGTCGCGCTTGCCAGCATTTGGGCATTTACCATGTCATTAGCCTCTACCCTAACGTCATCTTTTTCATGTACCGCGCCACCAACTTCATTCTCAATTTTATCTTGTCTTGCGCCGAACACTTTTCCGGTTCTACCCAAAGCAAGTGACAATGATTCTCCATGGTCTTCGTTTTTCAGGATAAATTTGTTATTGAGGTTACCCATTAGTGCTTCATATTCTTCTCGACCGCACACACGTTGGAACATCCCAGCTGTCTGTGCCCCAAAGAGAACGTGAAAACCGTAACTTCTAACTAATGACACAATCACATAGAAACCTTTGACGGCATACATGCCATACTCATCAAAGAAAAGCCTTACAGGATATTTTGCAGAAGATGGCCTGTTATCAAGCGTCACTCTGTTTCCTTGCAACTTATACCCTGCCGCCCTCATTAGAATTGGCCGCAAGCCTTGTAATAAAAGCCTTCCCAATGCAGCTACTGAATCCGCGTTTTTAGCAATTGACGGTAGAAGCACTAATAGAACGCGTCCACCTAAACAAACGTCAGTCATGTTGACTTCTGACAGCTTTGTTACAAAGATATGATTCATTGTTTCACTTAAATCAGACATAGTTTCACTGACCATCATAACGTTGTACGAGTGCTGCTCTTCGGCTTTTGTGTAGATATCCATCTGATCAATTTCAGACTCACTTTGTTCAAAAACTGAATCTGAAATAGTAGGTAATGTTTTAAGGTACTGCTGAAGTGGAAGTCTGTATTTCAAAGGCACATCTTTACGTGAAGCCTTTTTCAACATGTTTCTTAAAACAAGGAAATTCCGTACAACTTCGATGTTAAGATCAAGGCCCTCAATATCCCTTTCGTAGACTAAATACTGATAAGAAGCTCCGATCATCGTAGATGTTCGTCCTTCCCAAAATGAAGAATCCCCCCCTTCGCTGTCACGTCCCAGCCCCATCGTAAGAGTTTTCATTTGGTCCGGAGTACCGTTGTTTAGGATATTCATATTGTTCGAAATCAACGCATCATCATGCATATTTGACGTATCAAGAGTATCCATCGGAGTTAAAAAGTTTAGAACCAAGAAATCATGTAGGCGGTCTAGCCTTTTTAGAATGGCAAATATGGTCCAAAATAATTTAATGTCTGCCTTACCATCCACTATAACCGCAGATGTTCCTCCAGGCTGAAGGAGGCACTGAAAAAGCATTGTAAGTATCAGGACCGTTTTTCCACTACCAGTTGAGCCCATCACCAAACTATGCCGAGTTTCCATGTCTGGATTTGAGGCCAATAACCTTCGCTTAAAATACTCAATACCAAATATCAGTGTCCCTTTACCTGCCTCGCGTTTGGGAATTAGCCGGCCATTTTGAATAGCGGAACCAAGAGATTCCTTTTTTGAAATGTATGATGACCATTCAGGTGCATCAAATGGATAATCATGATCTTTGCGTGTTGTTGCCAGTCGAACACCAACAGCAAAAGCAAATATGAAATCGCCGTATTCTGGAGCAATGAACAACAACATGCCAAATAGCATTAACAGCAAGGGAAATATTTGGCTTATAAAGCTACCGAGTTGGACAGTAAACGGACGAGAATCGCGATGAAATAAGTTAGGGTCGTGAAGTTCAGGGTTAATGTTATTAACAGATTGTTTCTTGAAGTTTGCCATTATTTGCTTTCCTTATACTGCTTGATCAGCTCAGGAACATCAGCATACGGGTCCTTGTATGCCTCCCCTTTATCGACATCTACCCCCATACTTTTCAGGATTTTAATGGCTTCAGATTCTTTCTTCTCTTGCGCTTCATTTGGATTCAAATTAAATATTTTTGAGAATTCGTCTTCATCCATGTTCAATAAGTCTTCTGATATTTTACCTGCCGCCAATATCCTCTTTGCATTTACATGTAAATCTTTTACTGCCCCTAATACAGCAGGGACAGTCATACCAAACCCCGCCTTATATTCCATTAGAAAATGCGACCTAGTAGATGAAGCTTCAAGAAAAGGAGTTTCTCGGCCTATCGATTGCATTACCATACCTAAATTCCTGTTATGTCTCATAACCCAAGAAAATTCGGTACCTGCTATTCTACTTACATCTTTAAACAGCATCATCAACGCCCAAATAACTGTTGTTGAATATGCATGCCTCTTTGTAACAACCGCGAACAAGATTTCATCAAATGACCTTGTCGTTTTCCCTTTCATTTTTTCTTCGAGTTGTGTAAGGATTCTTTGTTCGTTTTTATCAAAAAGAAGATAAGTATCTTCGATAGTTCCTCTGTACGGATTCCCTTCATTCAGCAAAGTAGTTGGACGAAATCCACCACAAATGGCACCTCCTTTTTTTAGTTTATCCGTGGGCTCCCCGTTTGAGTCAAGATACTCCAGTGGTAGTAGTTTTCCGTTCTTGTCAAACAGGCGAGCCACTTGATCCATATTATCAATCTTCTCTGATATTGGATTCAGAAGCAGCCTTTCCATGGAAATAGTCGCTGTTCTAAAGCAGAAATCGATAGTCGAATCTTTCTCATTTTCAGCATAAAAGAAGTGGCAAATTGGTCTAAAGTTTGTGACAAACCCAGTAGACTTTTGCATTTCTATATCACGCTTAATTTCATCCTCTGTCACTCCAAGCGGAGGGTTGGCGGTAAGAAGCTCTGTGGGTGAAACACCCATGGCATACCTATTGTTGTAACTAGAACGATCCTTAAAATCAAAGTCATGTGAAAAATCACACGGATTTTCACCTGACAATCTCTCCTTGAAAGAAGGTACTAACCAACCAAGAGTAAAACCGAGCAACTTATCAAACGGGTTGGGCGGAACTAAGCGTCTTAAATGTGGGTGAACCTTAGAAGCTGACCTTATCATCTTCTCGACAGAATAGTTTCTACGCGCCTCTGTTCTGATTTTGTACTCTTTAATACCTATATAAATCAGAAAGGCTGCGAATGGCCATTTCAACATGTTGCCGAATAAATGGTCAAAAGCATAAATGTACTCTGGGGTTAATTGTGAGTAATGCACCTCTAGTAACTGCAAGACACCTTCCTTAAAACCCCAGCCATGAAAGTTGGTGAAGGCTCCTACCAATGTAACTGCCAATATCTCGAACAAATAGAAAACGAACATTTGAGCTATTTTCAAAGCTCTCCATAGAAAGCCAAATACAAAGAAAAAGTAGGTGTATGCCGCATAGAACATACCTAGTGCAATGCCTAAAGATAACAAGGCACTAGAATTCAATTCATTTTGTTTTTCTGGTGAAATCTTACTCATATCAAGCCTTACCCTCTTTTTTGAAGACGATATTGCTATCTTCCAAGGATTTTCTGCTTAAAACTTCTTTGATTTGGTCGTACTTTCGTTTGGTGATTGGTATAGGCAAGGCTTTTTCATAAGGAAGTCTTTTTCTAAATAGAAGGAAGTTTATGGACACGAAGTAGTAATACCGTAAAAAAACGCAAAACCCCAAAATCATGATGACTAGACTAGAAGCTTCTTTGTCCACCTCTGTAAGCTGTTTCATCTCCTGTGTTATTCCAAATGTCAACGTTAGCGCAATGACGGAGACAACTGTCGTTACACCAACCATCATCTGCCCGATGAGGTGACCTTTTACCATCGAGTCTAAATTTCTAAAGTCTTTGTATAGAACAAAGTAAATCACCAGGAATGAGATCGTCGGTAGAATTAACGACAACCCGCTCGAGAAAGGCATTAGTAAAAGTGAGATGTATTGAAAGAAAATTAAAACCAGCATCAGTCACACCATTGCATTTTAGTCATAAACGACATATATTTTTGACCAAGATTAGATATTAAGCAATAGGCAATGTACGTTTGAATTCACTACTCGGTAAGAAAATTTTGTGGGTTAAGTCCAAATCAAGTCAATTTCTTTGTGAAATTACGAACATTGACTATGGAATTAGGGTGGCTGAAATTGAACTCACCGACCTTACATCTAATAGCTCTGTTTTGTCGATATTAGTTTCAAAAGTCGACAGAAACCACCCTGAGCGAAAAGTACTGGATCAATGTTATCTCATTGACACCAATGACAACTCAACAATTTCAATTACGTCAGTAAAAGTTTGTAAGGGGAAGGTTCTTAGTTGCATGTCTGCAGGAATTGATGCATTCCAAATTGAAGGTTATCAATTTACGTCATTAAAGAGCCTTATAGACACAATCAATGGCGAACGGGTCTAGGTGGATATATGGAAGAAATTCGCTCCAAAAGCACTAATTTTAAGAGCATAAGTGAAGCGTCTGAAAAAATAACAATCGCAGGTAGTTCTACAGTACCTTCACAAGTCAAAACTCAGATCGATGCCATAACTAATGGTGAAAGCCATAAAGAAGATTCATATTTAAGAAGACGTGCAAAAAGATCAGGTGTTAACAGAAATCCGTTTCTAGCCAAGAGAGCGGCAACTGTTCTAAATACTATTTCATACTTCTGTTGGGCGCTTACCATCATCTTTCTAGCAGGCGCCACTATTAATTTTCAGCTCCTTGAAGACATTCAAATCAGTGCAACTTCTCATGACGCGAGAATTGAAAAAACTAGCCCTCCTATCAAACTTAAAAATTTGGACTAATTATGTTCAGAGCTTCAGTCGTTCAAAACAACAAAACCCTCCTTCTCAGTTTTTTATTCATACTGACATTGTTCTATTTACTTGAAGGCTTGCTAAACAACCTTTCAACTAATAAATCTGGCCTATATCAAATTCCGACATATGAAGACAACGGCATTGTTCGTATCGTTCCGCAAGTCCCGTTGAATGAGAAGTTATTTGAAGATGCAGAGATTAAAGACTTTGTTACTGAAGCGATGCACAACACACTTTCGATGTCTTTCGATAACTATAAACACAGTATGACGACTTCTGCGGTGCAATTTTTCACCACCACAGGCTGGGAATCTTTTTCGAAAGGCATTGAGAACTCAGGGCTTTACAGCGAAATTTTTACTAACAGCGAAATACTAGAATTCTACCCAACAAGAGCTCCATTTCTGGAATATAGCGATAAAGTCGATGGCTATATTAGAGGTGAGTTTGTTAAAGGGGCGTACTGGGTTTGGCGGGTAAAAGTAAAGGGCCAGATAATAAGAAAATCACTTCAGACTGAAGATAAAGCCGAATCTGAAGCAGAGAGACGTAGAAACCAAAGAAGAAAGGTAGCAACAATTGAATTTGACCTCGACTTACAAAGGGTTCCAAAAGGAAAAGGTGCTAGTGCTGTAAAAATAATCGATTCAACTAATTGGTTGGTAGGTTACGAATGATCAAGGATGTCTTAAAATTGGCTAAGATGGACTGGCCATACTGGGTTGCCATCACCCTTTCAATATTTTTCTTATTCAAGATAGATGCATTTAGGCATGACCTTCTTGGAAACCCTGAAAGGGCATTTGTGTATGTAAATAATGATGGTTCATACACCAAAGCATATGTCTCACAGAACCCAAGATATACGGACTTGAAGGTTATTCGTTTTCTTAGGCGAATGGCCAGTTCATGTTATTCAATTGACTATGATACAGCTGAATCAATACAAAACGGCATAGCAGTAAACGATTATGGTGACTGTGTGTACAAGCATTTTGCCCCTATTGCGGCCTACTCCCTGTTTCAAGTTTATCCAACTGACAGCCTACTTGATGCAATAATTAGCTCCGAAGGTCGAGCTGATACCGTAGTCCCTTACAACCCAATAGTCATACAAAGGAATAAACCTGAAGACCCGTTATTGTGGGTAGTTGAAGTTCCAATGATGGTGACGGTTCAAACCCTGTCCGGCGACGAAACAACCTCCTTTATTGCGTATTACACAGTCATACCGGATGAAAGAGCTAATAACCCTAGTAGCCTACTTATTGAAAATGTGGTGTTCAAATGATTCGCATACTCACCGAAAAGTTAAAAATGTTCATGCCAAAGTCAGAACGCAGTGCCTGTAAACATGACCTGATCCGCGAAAACTATTTAGCCATAAATCGATCGCCATACTATTCATTAGTACTTGCTGTCCTTTCTATTTTAGCTGCCATATTCGCACTAAACACATTCATTAAATCTATGGGAATAATAGCCACAAAAAATTACATCGCATCAACTACTAGTGACACTGCGGTACAGATGCTTAAAGTAACTTCTCATATTCTGCCTAAACCGAACCAAGAGCTGCATCCAGGTGAAACTTTAAGTGAGGAAGAGTCTGAGAAAGCGATTCGTAAATATCTAGTCGAGAGTCTTAGAGATTGCTTTTCGATGAACTATTTAAACTCGGCAGAAGTGATTTCAAAATGTAAAGCCAACCACTTAGACTCAGAAACCGATACACAAGACCGATTCTATGAACTTCTAGACAAGAGTAACTATCTAAAAATATTGAAGAAATATGAGACTTCAGCGAGTGTGAACATAGACGAAGACTCGATCACCCTAGAAAACTATGGTTTAGCTGGCAGACAAATTACTGATAATTTTATTTGGAAACGAGCCATTTGGATTTTTAGACTCAATATGAATTATGAAATGAAGAAGGTTAACGTAACATCCCCTACCGTCTGGGAAGTTGAAATGATTCGTGAACAAACATTTAACAAAGAATTTCCAGTATCAATTTTTAAGATTCGTGATGTGAGGTAATACAATGAAAGGTATACATTCTTTATTAAATATTATGACGGGACCAGCTGCATTGCGATTAAAGCAATTACATTCCAATAAAGCTAAAGAACCTACTCATATCGAGGCAAACAGCGCTAAGAAACAGCACTACGAGGACCTTTTGCGTAAAGTAAAACACTTACAAAGTCAGCAGGTATTTGGAAAGAGTAATTATGTATTCAAGGGGATTTTGGTGGCGTCTCAATATTCGCATGATCTTACGGTTTACGTGCCTAATCAGATACACGATGAACTAAAAGCGTTATTAGATCAATTTACATTCACACCGCGAAAAACAAGGCTTCAACGTGACAGAACATCTCGCTTAATGCCTAATGCTCTAAGGTATTGTGTAAATGGTGCCGATCACATTACCGTGTTAGAAATCGTAAATAGGATACTGAGTTATTTGGCTACTATTGACTTTGACAGCATCGACTCTAAGCCTATCGATTTCCTACCTAACTTTAATAGCAAACATGTTGGAATCCTCAAAGACCTTAACATCAATACAGACAGAGAACTTGAAGAATTAGGACCATACAGAGCATTTTTTAAAATGAAGCAGAAGAACCAGAAGCTAACCTACTCCGTTCTTTACAGAATATATGGGGCTCTGAATAGTCGTTTCTACTTAGATCTGAGTCAAATTGAAAAAACCATGTTGGTTGACAATTATCTTGAATTTGAAGATCACCTCAACTCAGAAGTCTAATTAAATTTTAAACCCCTCAATTCGCTTGGCCGTTGTCACCACTGATAGATCAGGCTCTACATAATAGCCTTCTCTAAGGCGATCGATGGGGTTACTCCCATTAAACTGGCCTCTATCCGCTGCACTTTGGTAAGAGTTTCTGTTTACCCCATAAGACTGTGAAAAATCTTGCCAATTTAATAGCTCTGGTGGTATTGATACTAAGAACCTTAGAGGTTGGCGAGGTACTGTATTTCCGAAAACTAATCGTTTTGATGCACAGCTAAATATCAAGTCAGATTCCGCCCTAGTTGCGGCAACAAAAAATAACCTTAACTCTTCGTGTACATCATCTTGTTCAGTGCCTTTAAAGTGAGCTTCATCCTCGCAGCCTATGACATATACGCGTTTGAACTCTAGCCCTTTACTTGAATGCTCGGTCATTAACTGAACCGAATTTGCTTGGTGATCTCCAGAATCAACAAGGAGATTTAATTCTTTAATGCAATCTAATAAGTGGCCGTGCTGCTCGGTATACTTGAACAGCCTAGCATTTAATGTTTTCACGTTATTTTCGCGTGTTGTAACTTCGCTTAGTACCTCGGCTGTCTCAGTGTCCGTTTTATATTTTTTCTTAGCTTCAGCGATGCATTTAGGCTTGAATAACGCTTGCCATATAGTCAATAGCGCGTTTTCAATTCCCACCAATATCTCAGCCCATAACTCTTGAAGTTCCTCATTTGAGAGTTCATAGTTTCTAAGCTTATCAATATCATCGATAGAGCCGCTCTCTGATAACACTTCTTTAATTGTCTCATGGAACTCAATTAAATCTTTAAAGCCTTGTTTCTTTGCTTCAGATTTTGCGGTGCCTTGAGTTGTCATGAACTTGCAATAATCAATTGGAGACATACCGGTATCAATTAGCTTTTGCCTCATGGTGACACCTCGGCTTTTAATGTAAGAGCCATCGATTACCCTTGATGCTGCCATTACGTCTTTTTCATTTGCACAAAACCTTAAAAAAGCCATCCAATCCTTAACTTCTTTGGCGTCAAAAAAATCTTTATCACCTATAACTTGGTAATCAACTCCGAGTTTCAATAAATGCTCTTCAATCGAGTGCTTTATATTCTTCGCCCTATATAAAATGGCGATATCTCGGCCAATATACTCACCACTCTGAATCAATGAGTTTATCTCTTTAGCGGTATACTCTGCTTCGGAATTGTCATTGGTAAATCGCCTAGCAAATGGTTTTGTTCCACTTACTCCAGATTTAGCAATCATTTGACCATCGGTCACTTTCTGAGACTTATCCATCAAAGTAGAGATTGCGTTTGCAACCGATACAATTTCAGATGAAGATCGGAAATTTTCAGCCATATGTATGATATTCATACCTTCGTAATCAGTACATGCATTCAGCAGCTGCCCAACATCAGCAGCACGAAAACCGTAAATAGACTGTTTTTCATCGCCAACCATTGTTAAGTTTTTACCATCACCAACAATAAGTTTTAGTAAAAGCCCTTGAATCGGGTTTGCGTCTTGATGCTCATCTGCGAGCACAGCTAAAAAATGATGTTGTATCCAGCTTCTAAACTTGGCATCAATTGATAATATCTTAACGGCATGTATCAAGATGTGGTCGTAATCTACAGCGTTCAGCTCTACTAACCTTTTATAGTATGCCTGCCAAATAAGTATGCTAAATTGAAAGATATCTCTTTCAACCTGAGCTACCTCCTTACCTTTCCAAGCATCCATCTGATGATGGTATTCAGCCTTTGGCCCTCGACCAAATGCAAGAGCAAAGCTGATCACTCTTTGAACGTTCTGCACACCACCATTTTCTTTTAGGTACTCTAGATCTGATTTTGACAAGACTTTGTTAGCAGCTTCGTTGATTAGTGTGAACGATTCAGATTCATCAAGAATTACCAGATCGTTTGATGTATACCCAGACTTCACAAAATACGGGTGTTTCTTTGTCATTGCAGGTTTAAGCACTTGATTAAGAGCAAAAGAATGCCAGTTACAAATAACTGACTTATATGCTTGAATTCCTACCCTTTGGTACAATCTTTCAAGCATTTCCGCGGCTGCTTTTTTTGTAAATGTAATAGCACAAAGCCTCTCAGGTGGCATGCCACCATCAATCAGGTTACCTGCCTTTTCAACAATCACACGTGTTTTACCGCTGCCTGCACCTGCGTTAATCATTGTTGGCACACCATTACTGTGTACAGCCTGTCTTTGGCTTTGCGTCAATTTCATTTGTAAACCTCATCTAGTGTTAGTTTATGGTAATTAAACCAGGGCCAAATGTCAACTCCCGTTTATTGTTTATTATACACAAATGATATATTTTATAGATGGCCGATGGAGGATATATGTTCGAATTTTTAGACGTTACAGCGCTAGATGCACTCAATGAAATGGTAGAGCCTGAGCGTTCTTATTACGAACACGTGATTATAAATGGTGATACTGGCTTGTATAAAGCTATGCCTTGGGATAGCAAGCGACAGATCTTGTTAAACCATAAAGGCGAAATTGAAGAGTGTACTCTGATAGCAAGCCACTTAAATAACATAGATCCAAAGACATTACGCACCGTAATGCGCTCAGAAAATGGCTGGCCTGGTGCCCAGCAAGAGGCAAACAATAACTCTAGTGATCTGGGTATTGCTCAGGTCAATCCGAAAGTTTGGGATGAAGAGTTCAGGAAAGTCGGAGTTCAGTTGAATTGGGATGATGTGAGGGATGACGTATGCGCAAACCTATTTGTTGCGGGGGTTATCTTATCAAGGAGGCTCGCTCAAACAGATAATGTGATTGAAGGTATAGCTAATTACCATCGATACGCGACAAAAGACAACAAGACATTTCATTACCAATACCGCTTCAAAGCCTTTGGTCATTACCAAAACATTGAAAAAGAATATGGGCAATGGCTCAAATCTCAAATATTAACAATTAGGTAAGTTATGTACGTAGTTATTGCAGAAAAAAGCTCACAAGCAGAATCTATTGCTCAAGCTCTAAACCTAACCAAACAAGGTGGTGTTTACCAGGGAGTATACCAAGGCGCTCATACAGTCCTTTGGGCTGCTTCTGGCCACCTAGTTAAGCTTTCTCCCCCAGAAAATCAAATCTGTAATTTCAGCTGGGATGATCCTAAAACGCATGAAAAAATCCCTCGTTCAGTACCATTTGTAGCCTGCCCTGACTTACCTGCCACTGACTATGCACCACCTCGTAAACCATCTGAAAGAATTAACTTGCTCAAGAAGTATATTGACGATGCGGAGATTGTAATCGGCGCTACCGATCCAGACAGAGAAGGTGAATTGATTTACCGATCAATACTTGAGTTCATTGGATACCAAGGAAAGCTCGAGAGGGTTTGGCTTTCAAGAGGTTTAACAAGCGAAGCTATCGTTCAAGCGTTTCAAGAGAAAAAATGTGCCAGCAATTATAATGGTGAGTATTATTCTGGTTTGGCCCGCACAATGGGTGACTATGGTTCAATGGTGTTAACCTCCACATATACCTATTACGCAAGAAGAGGCGCATTGGGACGCCATTTAGGCACAGGAAGTTACAAGGAGTCGACAACATCTGTAGGTCGAGTACAAACAACGTGTGTTGCTATTGTGAATAGCAGATATATTGAGAGGCAAACATTCACACCGACTACGCACTATAAACCTGTAGTCAATCTACTGGCTCAATCATCTTTGTCATTTCAAGCTAAATATTCGCCTCAAATACCTGATGACCTTTATGGTACTCCCATTGAAGGAGTCAAATGGGATGAGCGTAACTTTGCCAGTATGATCGATGCTTCAATGACTGATGAAGAAATTGATACTCTAAGTAAAAGCCATAAACCTACACCTTTATTCACTTCAGAAGAAAAGATGCAAAGCTTCATTCATCGGATTCAGTCATCATCTATCGTGGATATTGATGTTAAAGAATCTTACACGCAAAGTTCTCCTCCAAAACCTCTGTCTATGACTAAATTGCAAAGCCTTATAAGCAGTGCCAGTGCAATTGAAGTGTTGGCGGCTGGTCAACGACTGTATGAAAAGGGTTACACCTCATATCCAAGAACAGAAGAGTCAGAACTAAGCGAAGATCTATACAACCAACATTCGCTTTCGACGCTTTGTTCAGAGCTATCAACGTGGCAACAATTTGGACAGATGGCATTGGCTGTAAAATCGATACACACGAACAATAATGAAAATCACCCTTCATTTAAGCCTAAGTTTTATACATCATCAAAAAAAGCTCACGATGCCCTTCACCCAGTGGTAGTTCCAAAGCCTGGCACTCTATCGGGACTTGAACTCGAAGTATTTGAAAAAATAACTACACATTATCTACAAGCCCATCTGCCTCCCTCAAAGTATTTCGTCCAAGAAGGTTATCTAGCTTTAAATGCTCGTGGACTATTCGATGAACCGGTATCAACATTTAAGCTGAAAAAAAGTACATGCGTAGAGCTAGGTTGGGAGTATTTTAATGGGAAAAGTATAACTGACGATGTTGTTGAACTTTCTGGTCCGGAGCTCAAGAACCTAATATCAGTAACTGACGTTCATCTAAAGGAATCAGTCACTAAAAAGCCCCCTTTGTACACTGAAGCTAGCCTTTTATTTGCGATGTATCATGCAGCTAAATTTGAAACAGATCCCGAACTACGAAACTCTCTTAGAGAGTCAAAAGGAATCGGCACTCCAGCAACTAGGCCCTCTCAAATCGCTACAATTTTACTTCGTGGTTACATTCTAAAACAGGGGGGTAATTTAGATATTTCACAAAAAGGTATAGAACTATGTAGGGCTGTACCAGAAGCCTACAGAAGCCCAGGAACTACAGCAAAATGGGAAATGAAGCTAAAAGATATAGCTAGTGCTGCCCCAGAGTTAACTAAATCGTTATCCATTTCATTTATTGATCAACAATTGGAATCCACTGAAAAACTAATAAAGTACTTAAATGAAAATCTATTAGCCAACACTCCAAAAAACAGCGTTAACCCAAATATGCCGCTGAGCCAAAAAACAAAAGAAATGCTTCTTAAAAGGCAAAGAGGTCTCGGTATTCAAATTCCAAGGCAAGCTTTAGTGTCAGAAGTTAATGGCAGGAAGTGGCTAGATAGCAACCCATGGATCATAACTAAAGCTATGGTTCGTAAGATTCACCAAATCGTTACTCTACTTAATATTGAAGCACCAGTTTTAAAACCTACAGATTTTGGTAAAGCCATTGAATTTATAAACTTACATGGTTCAAAAGTGCCATCTACACCCGCACCAGGATCCATAAAATATGCTAAGCAGCTTGCTAATGAAACCGGTCTCTCTATTCCTACTCACGCACTGACTGATGCAAGACGTTTATCTGAATTCATAACAGCAGCTAAGAAACATCAACCAGTGCCAAAATCAACCATTAAGTCAATTCAAAAGCTCGCACTCGAGCTAAAAGTGAATGTTGGACTTTCCAACATCAAAACTAAAGCAGAAGCTGATACAACCCTTTTAAGGTTAAAGAAGCTTAAGCAGCAAAAAAATTAAGCAGCTTTGCGAGTGTAACCACGTTGACGTTTTCGGCATCTGCCACCTCTTCGATTCTGACTCGCAGCTTTTCTAGTATTTTTAAGGTCTAGGATGTTCTGGGATAGCTGGACTATGGATTCAAATTTGTCACACGTGACCAACCTGATTTGTGTGCGCGTAATCGCGGTATACATTAAGTTAAGCTCATCTCTAATTTCTTCTTCGCTCTTTAAGAGTAAAGTCTTACTGTCGCCAAAATCAGAACCTAATACCACTTGTGGAAACTCCAAGCCTTTAGTTCTGTGACAGGTGCCAACTATGACTTCTGCAATGCTTCTATCAACAACTTCGGACTTTTTTAGCCTTTGGTAAATCGTGAATATACCTTCACCGTATTTCTTTATCAGCCTTAAAACACGCGCCATATCTAAACTATTAGTCTGTTTTGCGACTTCTTGATAGCTTTCAAAGCTTTTAAAACTTTTCAATAAGTCTCGACTTTTTATGTTGGAGCGTTGATTAAGTTTTAAGTACAAAACATCAAACAGTTCGCTGAAAGGATACTTTTCAATTCCTCCAATCCACATTACCTTTTTACCTTGTTGCTCAGCTTCAATGGCCACTTCAATGGTTCTTAGGATAGTTCTGTTGATAAACGCGACTGGCAGAGATTGATCTAGTTTATCTATGGAATCGACAATAGAATTCTCGACTCCATTAGGTGTACCCTTCAATTTTTCAGGTACTTTTAATTGCGATAAAAATGAATTGGCATACTTTGCAACTAAGTCGTTAAAGCGAAATGACTGCGTTAGCCAAAAGACTTCAGCACCATTTTTTTCGGCATCTGCAAGCGAATCTTCCGCACCTCGATAGCGATAAAGTTGCTGAGAATCATCACCACAGTAATAAGTTTTCATGTGCTTTTGTGCCGCAATGAATGACTTAACAGCGGGGTTAAGGTCTTGAGCTTCATCAATCAGCAAAATATCGAAATGGCTACTTAAATCGACCTCGGCAATTGAAAATCCCTTAAGATACCCGTCATGGGTCATAGGGAACTCACCATCTAAATCCTTCATGCTTTTCCAGACTTGATTTGCTAAAGAAACGTACTTAGCTCGCATCAGTAATGCTTGGCTGTTTCTCGTGCTTCCTGGGGCATGCTTCTTTTCAATTTCTTTATCTTGACTAAAAAAGAAATTCTCCAAAGTGATCTTGGTAGAATTAGCATCAGCCCAAGATAAACCTAGCTTGTTTTTTATAAGCCCCATATTTAGGTTGTCAGACAATTTATGCGAGTAGTACTTGCCAACAAATTTATAGGCGAGCTGGTGCCCTGTTAAAGAAAGGCAGTTTGGTGGCATATTTGCTTCATCAACAATTGGCCGATTATATGCAATGTAAAGAAAGCGTAATTCGGAGTATCTATTCGCTAGCATACGGAGCACAGAGGTCTTCCCTGTTCCCGCTAGTGCCTTAATCACAGCTTTTGCTACAGGTCTGCAAGTTATTGCATTTTGTTGATTTGTAGGCTTCACGTTAACCACCAATTGCGTGCTAATATATGGTAATAATAGCACGAAAACATACACCTTGAAAACTAATATATTAAAAAAGCGCCACTTAAAGGCGCTTTATTTTCAATCAGAATATAGGCTGTATTTGTTTGTTATTGATTACATGCAGTAGGTTTTGAAAGATTCTCTGCATTAAGTGGAGTTAGTTCATCAGTCCAACACACGTAATCTCCAACATAATTTTTTTCACAGATTCTAAAGCCGTATTTGGTCCCATCTGACAATGAATCTAACAGATATTTACCTGAAGTCGATTCGCCAATAAATGTTGCTGTAGATGCTTTTAAAATACTTAAATCGTTGCCGCTATACACTTCAATTTTTGTGTTATCAGTTTCAACATTAGCTTTAATTTTGAACTCTGCCATCGAACAAATATCAACAGAATTACCAACTGTATCTAGATAAAACTGTACGTCACACTCCCCCTCTAGTGGGTTTTTTACTGCTAATCCACTGTCACGAATTGCTATTGATTCATTAACAGCCGCTAAGCTGTTAAGAATACCATACCCACACACACCGTTATCGCATGAGTATTTGCTACTTACAGTCTCAGTACCAGTGTATAGGTTGGAAGCCGTTGCTTCACCCGAAGTACTTTTCAAAATCACATTAATTTGGGTTGGCGTTAAGCTAGGGTTTTCACCCAACATAAGAGCAATAGTGCCCGTAACTAATGGTGCTGCAAGGCTGGTTCCAGTTCCGGATACCCAGTCATATTCGCCATCATTATCTTCATCAACTAATGTTGGGATGGTCACTGATTCACCATGAGCAAATATGTCGCTATATACTCCGTAATCAGACATTGGTGTTTTAAAACCATCTAAAGAGTTCGAACCAACTGAAATTACTCCAGGGCAATCATTAGGAGTGGCAATATTAATGTTCGACGAAGAATTCCCTAAAGAGGTAACAATCGAAATACCTTTGTTAAGTGCCGTGTCTATAGCATCAGAAATTGGTCCAGTACAAAAATTTCCCCAATATAACGACATGTTTATAACATCAACGGGTTCTGAAATTAGTGGTACACCTGATACTGGCTCTCCGCTTAGCCATTTCACAGCGTCAGCTACATCATTAATATCCAAAGCCTCACATTTTAAAGCTCTGGCAGCTACCAGCGTTGCGTCCGATACGCCTTTAATTCCATTACCTTGTGGGTTTGCAGCGATAAGACTTGCTACTGCGTTACCATGGCCCGTGTCGCAATGCAGCCCCCTGTCTGACTCAGGAGATTCATAGATCGCTGAATACCCTTCTGACGAAATAAAGCTATAACCTTCAGAATATTGAACATCAGGTGTATTGACGAACCCGCCATCAACAATGCCCACTCGCACGTTTGAGCTATTTGTAGCAATTTCTCTAGCTTGCTGAATACTGTGTTTGCCAGCAGAGGCACCACTGTATTGTTCACCCCAGTATGTACTCAATTGCTCTTCGTGGTAGTCGGTCTCACTAAACATTGAAACAAGACTAGAGAATGCGGAAATTGGCTCGGGTAATGCTGAATAAGTAA